>JANTFM010000431.1 GCA_024763475.1 Acidobacteriota bacterium
CCCTGTTGCGGACCGCGATCGTTCTACTGGTCGCCTGCTCTCTCCCCTTGGTCTGGGCTGCTGACGTCACCGACCCGGCAGCTGTCACTGGACTGGTGGCGCTTCGAAACATCGTCGTCGCCGACGATCTCGATCTGAGCTGGAACACGGTGGACGTCGACAAGGCCGGCAACCCGGAGACGGTCTCCCTCTACAACGTCTACCGCGGCCTTGCACCGGACTTCGTTCCGGACAAGGAGAACGGCTCGAACCGTATCGGCAGCTCCGCGACGACCTCTTACACGGATGTTGGTGCGCTCGCGAATGGTACCCATTACTACTACCTCGTGAGTGCCGAGGACAGTGCTGGAAACGAAGGCCTCACACGGAACTCCCGGGTCACGACGCCGCCCGTCCTCTCAGGCAACTGGACCGAGACGACGATCGAGCTGAACTGGACCGACGCCCAACCCAACGACCAGGTCGCCGGCTACCGGGTCTACTATGGCCGCAAGTCAGGCGAGTACGACTTCGTGGACGATGCGGGACTTTCCACAAGTTATTCGCTCACCGGCCTCGACCTGTGGGTCAACTGGTACATCGCGGTCACCGCCGTGGATCTCGATGGCAATGAGTCGGACTTCTCCAACGAGCACGCCGACGCGGTCGCCGGACGGGTCCGCGTGCGAGCCCACGACGAGAGTAGGCTCTGCTGGGGCGCCGCCAAGTGCCCCCCCCTCGAGGGCGAGGTGCAGCGCAGTGACGGCTGGCAGCTCAACGTCCCCACCGACTTCCCCGCGGGTGACTGGAAGCGCGTACTCGTCACCTTCACCATCGACTCCCGCCTCTGCGAACCGCCCGCAGGCAGCAATACGACCAAGTGCGGATCGGGCAACCCCTGTCTGCACGAACCCTGCAACGGTGGCTACAACACCTGTGGCGACCCCTGGGATCGGGGCGCCCACCTTTTCCTCGTCCTTGACGAGGACTGCATCGACAACGGTGGAAGTTGTCAGAACAACAATAACCTTGAGCTGATGAATGCCGTCACACCCTTCGGCACCGATGCGCCGCCGCCGGAAGGAACCGGCACGGTGCCCCCCCGTGACCTGACACTCGATATCACGCCCTACGCACCCCTCCTCGCCGGAACGAAATACGTGGGCGCGCACATCGGGCACTATGTCCAGGCTGGATGGTATGTCACGACGGAGTTCGAGTTCAGCAAGCGAGATGATGAAGCCTCCTCAAAACCGCCAGCCGATGGGATCCAAGTCCTCTTCTGGGGCGGCGCCAACCCGCCCACGGCTTCGCTGACGATCCCCGCAAACGCCAACAAGGTCGTCACCCGCCTCTTCACGACGGGACACGGCGGCGCCAAGCACTGCACGGGTGGCTCCAACGACGGCACCGCGTGCTCCGAGCACAGCGAATGCCCCGGCGGAGAATGTCAGCCCTGCGACGAGTTCTGCCAGCGCACGAACCAGATCATCGTGGACGGCACGCCGGTCTGGGAGGACATCCCGTGGCGCACGGACTGCAGCCCGGGGCTCTTCGGCTGCACCGAGTGGAATGCCTGCGGCTTCCCCTCCTGCACCTACAGCCGCGCGGGCTGGTGCCCGGGCTACATCTCCTGCCACGACAACGCACCCTGTGACCAGGACCTGGACATGACCTCCCACTTCCCTCCGGGCGGCACCTACGACGTGGACTACAACATCACGCCGCTCAACGGAAGCTGGAGTGTGAGCCTCGTCGCCTACTGGTACGAAGACTAGAAGGACCCGCGATAGAATAACTTCCCATTTTCGCATCCCATCTTCGAGCCAACGACGACCCGGACTCAATCACGAAGTCCTCGACATAGCGCTGCGACGCCTCGGTTTCGCTCGATCGCCCGAACCAAACCGGACCCAACTCCGGGGCGCGCGATTCGGGAACACATTCTTGCGCGGACCCCAGGGGTTCGCGCAAGACACTGGCATCGTGGATTGACCGGCCCATCCACGACGATGTCTAGGCAGCCTTTGGGCTCCCGCTGCGCAGGCGCACGGCCAGGTAGAGCGCCAGGCCAAGCACCAGTTCGAAAGAGCAGAAGGCAAAGAGTGCCAGGGCGACGTTGTCGGTGAAGCCGTAGGTGTGCAGACCCACGTTGAGCAGGTTGACCCCGAACCATGCGACCGCAACGACGATGTTGCTGAACACCAGGCCGAGGGCGAAGCCCGGGGGACGGAAGACGTTGTTGACCTTTCCGTGGAGCAGCATCAGCTGCCACATGACGATCAGCAGAGCGCCGTTCTCCTTCGGGTCCCAACCCCAGAAGCGCCCCCAGGACTGGTCGGCCCAGATGCCGCCCAGAATCGTGCCGAAGAGCGTGAAGAAGAGGGCCACCAGGGTCAGGCCGATCATGTTCTTGGTCAACGTGTCGAGCCGTTCCTGGTTGTTCGGCGACAAGGCGTGGAAGAAGAGGTAGAGATGGCCTGCGAGGCCCGCCATAAGCGAGCAACCGTAGCCGATCGTGATCGTGACGACGTGGGTGGAGAGCCAGAAGTTGGAGTCCAGCACGGCCACCAGCATACCCATCGTGTCGCCATCGACCGCGCGTCCAAAGGCGACGAAGTGCAGCACGGCGCCCGCAATCGCGCCGAGGAGGATGCCCATGCCATCCCGACGGAAGAGCTCCAGGACGAGCCCGGAGATCGCAGCGGCAACCCCAACGAAGACGATCGACTCGTAGAGATTCGAAACCGGGGCGCGACCCATGATGATCATGCGGGCGAGCAGCCCCGCGAGGTGCAGCAGAATACCTGCCAGGAGTGACCAGAACGCCAGCTTGCGCAGGATTCCGGGCGGGAAGAGCAGGCCGATGGCCACGAGCAGGAAGGAGAGTATGTAGAACGCGGCGCTCTTGTAGAAGATGTCGATGCGGTTATACATGCCCTCGAGATGGAGGCGGCCGTGCATCTTGCCGCTGGCTCCCGAGGCCAGCGTCGCTGCGATCGCATCCGCAGCCACAGACTCACCGCCCGAGGCTCCGGAGAGATGCGCGCTGAGCAGCTTCTCCCAGCCGTCGAGGATCTCGGCGCGCTCGGCACCGAATCCCGGCTCGCCCATCACGGACCAAGGGGAGGCCCACGAGTCCTTTTCGCTGCCGCTCATGGGAGGAAGGATGGAGAGGATCGTGGCGAAGCGATCACCCTGCACACCGTTCATCTTGTCCACGAGC
>JANTFM010000432.1 GCA_024763475.1 Acidobacteriota bacterium
GATGAAGGTCCTGGGGCCGTCCGCCGAGGAGGAGACCACGAGCGACGGTATCGTCGTCAGCGAGGCGGATCTTCCCTTCGTGGGACGCTTGGGAGCGCTCTCGGAAGAAGCGCGTGCGGGCAATCGCAAGAGCGGGGCTGCGGGACGGCCGGGAGACCACCCCCTGGATCTTCTCGAGAATCTGCTCTACGGCGCGACGCCGAAGGACGATCCCGAGGGCGGGCATCACGGAGAACACGAAATCAGCGACGGTGTGGATCGATCGTAGGGTCTCGCGGTTGGCGAGTCGTGTCGATCTTCAGCCGCTTGAGTGAGGGCTCCGTCGATACTACGGCAGACCTGATTCCACGAGCTCCTGAGAGCCCGGGATAACTCCGTCAGTACCCCGGCGGGCGTGATTCCACGAGTTCCTGAGAGCCCGAGATAACTCCGTCAGCACCCCGGCGGACGTGATTCCACGAGTCCCTGAGAGCCCGGGATAACTCCGTCAGCACCCCGGCGGGCGTGACTCCACGAGTTCCTGAGAGCCGGTGATAGCGCGAGGATCCGCAACAAGGCGATGGTGCTGTCGTCCGAGTTGCCATGCGGGGCATGCCAGTTTCCGCGGAGCGAAATGTCTTTTCTACGGCTCGACGTTTGATTGTGGTTCGACAGGAAGCGGCTCTTCCGCCCCCTGCGCCGTCTCGTCTCCCAGCAGGTAGTGGCGGAACCATGCGAGTTCGCGCGATTCGTAGTCCAGCATGTGGGACGGGCGGTTGATGCCGTGACCCTCGCCGGGGTAGAGGACGAGGCGGCTCGGCACGCCGTTGAGTTGCAGGTAGGAGAAGAGTTCAATCGACTGCCGCGGGTCGACCGGCTTGTCATCCGTGCCGTGCATGACGAGCGTAGGCGTACGAATGCGGTCTGCGCGGGACGCGGGTGAGTGTTCCCAGAGTCGTTGCAGGTCGCCCGCCCAGGGCTGCCGGTAGCCGTCGATGATCAGCTGGGGGTTGCTCTGGCCCATCGCGGAAACGTAGTTGTAGATCCCTGCGATCGAGACCGCGGCCTTGAAGCGCGTCGTGCGGCTGATGACCACGTTGGTCATGAGGCCACCATAGCTGTAGCCGGTGAACGCGAGTCGCTTCTCGTCCGCGATGCCGCGTTTGATCAGGTCGTCAGTTGCCGCCATCAAGTCCAGATAGTCGTCGGTGCCAAAGTTTCGATAGTTGCCTTGGCGGAACTCCTGGCCGTAGCCGGTGCCACCGCGGGGGTTGGCGATGAAGACGGCGAAGCCCTCATTCGCGAGGACCTGCCAGGGATAGCGGGTCGTCCAGTAGTTGCCGTAGCGCGAGTAGGGGCCACCGTGCATCTCGATGATCGTAGGGTAGCCGCTCTTGTCCTTCGGCCCCTTCGGCAGGAAGAGGAACCCCTCGACGAAGCCGCCCTCGTGCCCCGCGAGGAGCAGCTTCCGGGGTGCCTGGAGCGCGAAGTCCTTCACGGCATCATCCGTACTGGCCACGAGCCGGGCTTCGGCTCCGTCCTCGAGCGAGCGAACCCAGATACTGCCGGGGCGGTGCAACTCGTGCTCGTGGTAGATCAGGGTGTTGCCGACGATGTCGAAGCTGCTCATCTCTCCTGGGAGCGTGGTCACACGAGCCATGCGCCCGCTGTCTGCGTCCAGCCGGTAGAGATCCAGCGTTGTGCGCTTCGCGGCGCGAAGGAAGAGGCTCTTGCCATCGACGGACCAGCGGGGGGGGGTCCTTGGCGTTGAACTCGAACCGGCCAGGCACATCTCGGTCTCGCGGGTGAGGACTCGGCGCTGTCGGCTGTCCAGGTTCAGGATGACGAGATCCTTGAGATTCAGGTAGGTGCGGAGCTCGCGCTCACGGTCCTGGTAGTAGGCCAGACGCTTTCCGTCCGGTGAGAATGCGGCCATCGAGGCGTGGGAATCGTCGGGAGAGATCTGCTCAAGGCGGCCGCTCTTTACATCGATCAGGGCCACACTCTGGTCCTCGTCGACGAGGCTCGAGAAGCGCCGGTTGTAGGTCAGCGCGATCGACGTCCCATCCGGCGACCAGGCGGCGTGATAGGCGTGAATCGGGGCCTCGGTCAACTGGCGCGGCGCCTCCTGCGGATTGCCGTCGCTATCGCCATCGGCCCGAGGTGTCACGATCCAGAGTTGTGGGTACTCCTCCGGATGTTCGAGGCGGTCGAAGACCTCCCAGTCCTCACGATCTTCGTTCGTCTCCGCTGCCTCGTCGACAGGCTCCTCCTCGGCGCCTTTGGCCAGAAGCGCGAGCCGGGAGCCGTCCGGGGACCACCAATAGGCGGAAACACCACCCTCGATCTCGGTGATCGGGTGTGGCTCGGTGCCGTCGAGCGGATTGAGGAAGACCTGATCGACGTCCTCGAAGGGGGCAAGGAATGAGAGTGAGCCGTCCGGTCTGAAGGCCAGGTCGTGCGGAGAGTCTGCGGAATAGCTGAGCCTCTGCAGCCGGCCGCTCTCGAGGTGGGCCAGCCAGGCCTGCCGAGTCGTTTCGTCCTTCTCGAGTGAACGCTGCCGTCTGAGGAACACGGCTTGGCTTCCATCGGGAGAGAGCAGAGGATCGAGCAGCGTGGGGATCTCAAGGAACGCCTCGATGCTCAGGGAGGGCGAGTCCTCCGTCGCGAAGACGCCTGTGCCGACGAAAGCGCACATGGCGAAGGTGGACAAGAGCAGGATGGAAACACGAACTCTGGGCATGGGACAGACCTTTTCTTCGAGGCTGGCCCGGAACGGCGCTCCGGGCTATTGAGTCGATTCCGTGGGCCTGCTATCGGTCAGTGGACGCAGAAGCGGGCCGAAGATCAGCATGGCCGTCGAGACACAGAGCAGAAACTCGGGAAACATGCGCAGCAGCATCAGCACGAAGCAGACGAAGATCGTCACGACGACGAAGAGCCTCATCGCGAGGGTATTCTCGGTACCTACTTTCTGGTAAGTCAGCCAGGGAAGGTTCATCAGGATCCCGAAGATTGCGAGGAGCACGCTGTAGACCAGCGCGTAACTGTCGACGGTGCCTGCATACTTGAGGCCCAGATTCAGCGCGAGACAGGAAATGCCGGCCGCCATCGGTGTAGGGACGCCCCGAAAAAACGTGTTGTCGGATCCGGTGAGGTTGTACTTCGCAAGGCGGAGGACGCAGCCGAAAACGAAGACCAGACCGAGGAAGAC
>JANTFM010000433.1 GCA_024763475.1 Acidobacteriota bacterium
TCGATCGAGCGCGTCTCCTCAGCTCAATCGAGTGCGCCTCCTCAGCTCAATCGAGTGCGCCTCCTCAGCTCGATCGAGCGCGTCTCCTCAGCTCGATCGAGCGCGTCTCCTCAGCTCAATCGAGTGCGCCTCCTCAGCTCGATCGAGCGCGTCTCCTCATTTCGAGGGAGCGCTTTTGCCCGTATCATCAGCGCCTGATGAAGCAGGCTAACTCATGGAACTCGCAGGAAGAGGCCGCGCAGGTCTTCGCGCTCGTGCGGGAGATGCTCGCGGGCCTCGAGGACCAGGGCATCGAGGTCTCCACGCAGACCCGATCGATGGTGCCGCTCCTCGAGGGGGCGGATCGTATCTACTGGCGCCGCTGCGAAGGGGACCTGAATCGCGGGGACCTGTTGATCTACTACCAGCGGCCCGCTGCCGCAGCGACCGCCAGGGGTCTCCTTCATCGGAGCCTGGTGGTGCATCGCCTGATTCGGCAACGCCGCGACGGAGCGTTGCGCACCAAGGGCGACGGTCGACCCGGTATGGACCTGCAGGATGTTCCCCGGGAGGCGGTGCTCGGCGTCGTCACGAGGGTCCGGCGGGGGGACGCGACGATCTCCCTCGAGGGCACGCGGGCCCGGCGCTACGCCCTCCTCGCCACCTGGGTCTCCGCGTTCGGGGCGGGGGGCTACCAAGTCGCATCCTATGGCGACGCCGTCCTGCGCCGCCTCCTCCCGGGCTTCGGAAATCGGCGCGTCTTCCGGGCTCCCGCATGGTGGGTTCAGAAGCTCGCTGCCCTTGCCTTGCACGCCGTCCTCGCGCCGCCTTGCGCGCCGGGCGAAGGCGGCCCTGCTTGACCTTGCCGGTCGAAACCCAGATCATGCGCAACACTCGATGGTGACGCCAAAGGAGAGTTCATGAGCGGGAATACCGGCAAGGATCAATACAAGCCCTACATACCCGAGGACACCAACCTGCCCGAGTTGACCTTCCGAGCAGTTGCCGTCGGGATCGTTCTCGCGGCGATTCTCGGTGCGGCAAACGCTGCGGTAGGGATGAAGGCCGGGCTGACCGTGGCAGCGACCTTCCCCGCCGCCGTCATCGCGCTGGCCGTTGTCCGCTTGTGGAAGGGGAACATCCTTGAGGAGAACATCATCCGCACGACGGCCTCGGTGGGCGAGGCTCTCGTCGCGGGGGCGATCTTCACCGTGCCGGCCTTCGTCCTTCTCGGCTACTGGGAGAACCTCCTCGAGCCGGCGAACTACCTTGAGGGCAGCATGTTGCTGCTCATCGGCGGCGTGCTCGGCGTGCTCTTCGTCATCGTCCTGCGCCGCGCGCTGATCACCGAGTCCGAACTGCTCTTTCCTGAGTCGGTGGCCGCAGCTTCTATTCACAAGGCCGGGCAGAAGGGTGCGACCGGCGCCGGGCTGGTGCTCGTGTCCATGATCACCGCCATGGTGGTGGAGTTCTTCAAGCACGCCAGCGGCGTCGTGCTGATCCGCGAGAGGATCGAGGGTTTCGTGCATTTCGCGAAGTCGACGATCGGACTCGGCGGAAAGGACTATGCGTTTGCCGGGGGTGTGGCCTGGCGGACGCCGAATGCTTCGCCGATGCTGATGGGTGTCGGCTACATCATCGGGCCGCGTCTTGCGTCCATCAATTTCTCCGGCGGACTCCTGGCTTGGGGTTTTCTGGTGCCGCTGATCCTCTTCATCAATGGCCCCCATGGCGCGCTCTTCGAGGTCGCGCACTCGGCCGGGGAGGATGGTTGGGCAACCGCTGCCGGAGAGGCCTGGTTCAACATCGTGCGTCCTATCGCCGTGGGCGCGATGCTGGTGGGTGCCATCAACACCCTCTTCGGAATGCGCAAGCAGTTGGTCGCGGGGATCTCCAAGGCGGTCAGTGACCTGAAGACGATGAAGTCGGGCGAAGGGGTCGTCTCGCGCCTCGAGCGCGATCTGCCGGTCAACCTGATTGGCATCGCGATCGCGGCCATGGTCATTCCGACCTTCCTGATCTACTGGCACTTCACCGGGGACCTGCTCGCGGCCGGGGTGCTCGCCGTGGTGATGGTGGCTGCCGGCTTTCTCTTCTGCGCCGTGGCGGGTTACCTCGTCGGCCTGATCGGCTCGTCGTCGAACCCGATCTCCGGGCTCACGCTGTCGACCTTGATCCTCGCCGCAGGGCTGATGGTGCTCCTCGGTCAGACAGGGGCCGGTTCTGTTGCTGCCGTGCTCGGCGTTGCGGCCGTCGTCTGCTGTGCCTGCGGGATCGGCGGCGACATGATGCAGGACCTGAAGGTCGGGCACATCCTCGGGGGAACGCCGGCGAGGATGCAGATCGCCGAGTTGATCGCCGTGGTCGTCGTCTCCTTCATCCTGATTGCTCCCATCGGAGCCTTGCATGCGGCGGATGTCCAGGCGGGCGGGCTCGGGATCGGTGGAGAGAATCTCCCGGCACCCCAGGCGGGCCTGATGAAGATGCTCTCCGAGGGCATCGTCGGTGGTGATATGGCCTGGCCGCTCGTCATCGTGGGCGCGGTTTTTGCCATCGGCATGATCCTGATCAACGCGCCGAGCCCGATGCTGATCGCGGTCGGGATGTACCTGCCCTTGCACAGCACCTTCGCGATCTGGGTCGGTGGGCTGATCCGCTGGACCGTCGACCGCTTCCTCCTGTGGCGCGGAGCCAACGAGGAGCAGGTCGAGAGTTCGGCGGGGCGGGGCATACTCGTCGCCTCCGGCTTCATCGCCGGTGAGGCGCTCACCGACGTCGGCTTGGCGTTCTGGGTGCTTGGCAGCGACGCCAAGGGAGCGCTCTACAGCCCCTTCGCCGGAGGGTCGCAGGTCATTCCCACGATCCTGATGCTGGGTGTTTTCGCGTTGACCGCCTCGATGCTGATCGTCCCCTGCATGAAGCACTACCGCCAGACCTTTGGGAAGTAGCTCGGGATGACTCTCCTCGCGCGAAAGAAGGCGGCGGAGCCGGAGAGTATCGACTGGGATACGCTGACGCCGTGCCGTCTGCGCGAGCACCGGATTCTGGAGACCGCGACCGGTGAGTCGCCGCTCGTGTCCCTGCTGGTCCCGCGCCTTCGCTCGCGCTGGGGCCTCCGGCTGGTCGAGGCCTTGAGGCTCAGGCCCTACCAGGTGAAGCTCGATCGTCTCGGGTCCTTCGTCTGGCT
>JANTFM010000434.1 GCA_024763475.1 Acidobacteriota bacterium
TTACGAGCTGCCCCGGGGAAAGTAAACGGGACTTGGCAAGTTCCGGGAGGGACCGCATACTTACCGGGCCTCAAGTAGTGATTTTTTTCCCGATTAAAGAGGTCGTTCCTGTGAGCGAAGCCGCTTCGCCTGACGTGGTCTACATCGATCTCGGACGGGTCTCCGTGACCCGAGACTCGCTCTCCCCCGAAGAGCGGGAGGCGATCGATACGCTCAACGCGCAGGTGGGGCGCGCGGCGCGGCTCGCGGAGGTCATGGATGGCCTCTTCGAGTCGACTCTGAGGATCTGTGCCTGCGAGCGAATGGCGCTCGGGATCCTGGAAGAAGACGGGGCGCGCCTCACTCTGCACTGGGCTCGTGCGGCCTACGAGCCGATTCTCCTCAAGCAGGGAGCGGGCGAGGACATCCTGGGTTCGACGCTGGCCACGATCTTTGAAGATCCCCGCTGCCGGATCATCCCGGACATGGCACGCTTTGCCGAGCGTCATCCCGACGACAGCTACGCACGTCTGCTTCTCGAGGAAGGCGTCGCTTCGAGCATGATCACGCCCCTGATGGCTGGCGAGGACGTGGTTGGCCTGCTCTTCAGGGAGTCCCGGGCGCAGAACGCCTTCGGCGAACACCAACTCGCGCTCCACCTGATGATCGCGAGTCCACTGGCTCTCGCCGTCCATACGACGATCAAGATCGAGGCGCTCGAAGCCGCGAACCGCGCGTACCTGGAGATGCTGGCCTTCGTCAGTCATGAGTTGAAGAACCCGCTGGCCTCGATGGTCACGGATACCCGCCTGCTTCATGACGGCTTTCTGGGGGAACTGAATGAACGGCAAAAGGCCAAAGTCAACAGGATCACCCACAAGGGCGAGTACCTGCTCGACTTGATCAAGGAGTACCTCGATCTCGCTCGTGTCGAGGGCGGGTCGATGCGCATCAATCTGCGTCACGGCGTGGACTTCATGGCGGAGGTCGTCGAACCCGCAATCTACATGCTGCGATCCTCCCTGGAAGAGGCGGAAATGGAGCTGTCATCCTTCGTTCCGGATACGCGCTTTGGTGTGGAGTGCGATGCGGCGCTCGTGAGGATTGTCATGACCAACCTTCTGGGCAATGCGATCAAGTACGGTCGGCACGGAGGATCGATTCGGCTGCATGTGAATCGCCTGCTCGAGAAGCTGCACGTGTCGGTCTGGAACGAAGGTCCCGGCTTCGCGGAGGCCGAGCGGCAGAAGCTCTTCCGCCGCTTTACCCGGCTGAACGCTGCGGCTCTGTCCGGTAGGAAGGGCACGGGCGTGGGCTTGTACAGCAGCTGGCGGATCGTGCAATTGCACAACGGGAGAATACGTGCCCGCTCCAAGGAAGAGGAGTGGGCCGAATTCAGTTTCGAGATCCCTCAACCGGTGGGTCCGGTGACTCTAAGGAGGCCCAGGTGAACGAGTCCAAACGACTGAAGAGGTCCCTGTTGGAGCGTCTCGTCCGCTACTGTCACTTCATGCAGGACAAGGTTCTGGATGAGGAGATCACCACCGTTTCCAGCGCGCAGGTCGCCGCCTACGCCGAGTTGGACGAGTCCCAGGTACGCAAGGATCTGGCGGCGATCGGCGTTCGCGGAACGCCGCGGGTTGGGTACCGGGCAGCTGACGTGGTTTCGACTATCCGGGATCGTCTCGGCTTCGACGAGAGCTACAAGGCCGTTCTGGTCGGGGCCGGCCGTCTTGGGGGGGCGATCATTTCTTATCCGGGTTTCGCCAAGTACGGGCTCCACATCGTGGCGATCGTGGACTCGGACCCGCGCAAGACCGGATCGATGATCTCGGGCCTGGTCGTGCAGCCCATGCACCGCCTGGGGCAGATCGTGCGCCGCGAACAGATCGAGCTCGGGATCCTTACGGTGCCGCGCGCCTCGGCCCAGGTGACCGCGGACAGGTTAATCGACCTGGAGATCAAGGCGCTCTGGAACTTCGCCCCGATCTGGATCTCGGTTCCCGACGACGTCCATGTGCGAAACGAACACCTGTCCGTGGGGCTCGCCGACCTCGCCTATCACCTCAGCGGCTAGTCCCGTCAGACACCATCGCTACGTTCTTCGCCAGCCCTCGACGTCCCTGGCGGTGTTGGGCCTCCTCCGCATACTCCCGGTATGCCGTCGTCGGCCCGCCTTGCCAGTGACGCCGATGGCGTGCCGAATAACGCAACGCACGTATCTGGCGGGACACCAGTGCCCCGTCAGACACCTTCGATACCTTCTTCTCCAGCCCTCGACGTCTCTGGCGGCGTTGGGCTTCCGGCGTGGATTTTGCGGAGAATGTGACTTCAATCCCTACATCCGGTCCTTGGTGATCGGAGGCGTCTTCGCTCAATTCGGAGACGCGCAATCATGACTCGATATGCGGGAGGAAACGATGGGAAATCTGGATCTTCAATCACTGTTCGAAAAAGTCGCTGAGCTGGTCTCGAGCTGGGGCTTGAGCGGCCTCGGTGCCGTACTCGTACTCATTCTCGGCCTGGTTTGCGCGAAGATCATCCGCGGCTGGGCACGGCGTGCTCTCGTGCGAGGCAAGGTCGATGAGACGCTGATCCCCTTCGTCTCGAATCTCGTGTACTACATGCTGGTCGCGTTCGTCGGGATTGCGGTCCTCAAACTCTTCGGTATCCCCACGACGTCGTTCATCGCCGTACTCGGAGCCGCGGGTCTTGCCATTGGGCTCGCGTTGCAGGGGACGCTCTCGAACTTCGCCGCAGGGGTGATGCTCCTCGTGTTCCGGCCGTTCCGGAAGGGCGACTACGTCGAGGCTGGAGGGCAGGAAGGCGTCGTTTGTGAGATCGGCGTCTTCGCCTCGGTGCTTGATACCCTGGACAACGTCAATATCACGATGCCCAATGCGGCGATCTGGGGCGCCACGATCAAGAACTTCACCTCGAATCCCATGCGCCGAAATGACCTCATCATCGGGATCTCCTACGGTGACGACATCGGCCAGGCGCGCACGATCATCGAGCAGGTCCTTTCTGCGGACGAACGAGTCCAAAGCAGCCCGGAGCCGCTGGTCGCCGTTTCGGGCCTCGGAGAGTCCTCCGTTGACCTGCTCGTGGCCCCCTGGTGCAAGCCGGATGACTACTGGGGCCT
>JANTFM010000435.1 GCA_024763475.1 Acidobacteriota bacterium
TGGCTGAGTTTTTCAGGAGGATTCCCCCCCTTGGCGGGGAGTTTTTCAGAAGCATTCCCCCCCACCTCGCGTGAGCTGAATCGGCCACGGATCTTCTCCTTGTGCCTACGGGGCAGAAGGAGGAGCCGATGGCTTACCGCGAGGTGAGAGTGCTTGATATCAAAGAGGTTCTGAGGCTGTGGCTGCTAGGCCGCGAGAAGAAGGTGATCGCCAGACTCGTCGGGCTGGACATCAAGACCGTGCGGCGTTACCTGGAGGCCGCCGAGTCGCACGGCCTTGGGCATGGCAGCGGGCCCGAGAACTTGACGGAAGAGCGGTTTTCCCTGGTGATGCAGGCCTTGTCCGGGCGTCCTCCACGGCCCCGTGGCAAGAGTTGGGCGCAGTGTGAGCAGCATCGCGCGCGGATCAAGAAGCTTTTGTCCGGAACGCGGATGCGCTTGACCAAGGTCCGCAAGCTGCTGCGTCGGCAAGGAATCGAGATCCCGTATGGGACGCTGTACCGCTTTGCCCGGGAGGAACTGAGTTTCGGGCGGCAGGCGCCGACCATCGCTGTGCTCGATGGTGATCCGGGCAAGGAACTCGAGGTCGATACGGGCTGGGTGGGCCGTCTTGAGCCGGACGAGCGCGGCAAGCGGCGGCGGTTGAAGAGCTTCATCTTCACCCCGGTGGTATCCCGCAACCGTTTCGTGTATCCCATCGATCGGGAAACAACCGCCTCCGCGATCGCCGCGTGCGAAGCCGCGTGGGAGTTTTATGGCGGCGTGTTCCATGTGCTGATCCCGGACAACACCAAGGCGATCGTCAAGACAGCCGACCCGCTGCAACCTGAGATCGTCGAGGTGTTTCGGGAGTATAGCCAAGAGCGCGGGTTTGAGATCGACCCCACCCGCGTCCGGAAGCCTCGCGATAAGCCCAGAGTCGAGCGCAGCGTCCGGCACGTCCGGGATGATTGCTTTGCTGGCGAACACCTGATCTCCGTCGAGCAGGCGCGCGAGCATGCCCTGCGCTGGTGCCTTGAGGAAGATGGGCTGCGTCGTCACACTCGCACGCAGCGTCTCCCTCGCGAACACTTCGAGGAGGTCGAACAGCCGGCGTTGCTGCCGGCTCCCACCATGGTCTACGACGTGCCGCTGTGGTGCGGGCCCAAGATCGCCCGCGATCAGTACGCGCAAGTCGCCAAGGCGCTCTACTCGTTGCCCCGCGAGTTTGTTGGCCGCCGTCTGCGGGCGCGTGCAGACAGCCAGCTTGTGCGTTTTTACGATCGCGGTGTGCTGGTCAAGACTCATCCGCGAAAGCCGCCCGGTGGACGTGCGACCGATGCCGTGGATTTTCCCGGCGAGCAGCGGGTCTATGCTCATCGCGACACCGCTTTCCTCATCCGTCAGGCGAAGAGCCATGGTGAGGCTACTGGGCGCTTCGCAGCAGCCTTGCTCGACGTCCCGCTCCCCTGGACAAGCATGCGGCGCGTGTACGCGTTGCTCGGCTTGGCCAGGAAGTACGGCTCCGAACCCGTTGAGTGCGCCTGCAACCTCGCTCTCGAAGTCGACATGATCGATGTCGTGCGCCTGAGGCGAATACTCGAACTTGGCCGCGAGACACTCGACCCACCACCGACGACCAGCCCGCTACCGCCTCCCAGTCGTTACCTGCGTCCTCCCGAACAGTACGCCCTTCCACTCAATCCCAAAGGAGAACCCGATGAGCACGCACCCGATCGATCCAGATCTGAAGAAAGCCCTCAAGCGCCTCAAACTGGGCCGGATGCTCGACACTCTGCCGGAGCGTCTGACGCTTGCCCGACAGCAAAAGATGCCGCACGCGGACTTCCTGCTCCTGATTCTCAGCGACGAAACATGCCGCCGCGAGAGCCAGGCCCAGCAGCTGCGGTCCCGCAGGGCTCGCCTCGATCCGGAGATGCAGATCGAGGCGTGGGACGACAGCACGCGGGTGACCTTCGACCAGGCACTACTCAACGAGTTGATCTCGCTACGCTTCATCGCGGCCAACAATCATGTGACGATCGTCGGCCCGGTGGGAGTCGGCAAGACTTTTCTGGCCCATGCGCTGGGTCATGTGGCCTGTCGGCGCGGTTACTCGGTGATCGCGAACCGGACCGACCGGATTCTCAAAAGCCTCAGGCATGCCCGCCTGGACAACACATACGAAGCGGAACTGCGCAAGTTACTGACGGTCGACCTGCTGATCCTGGACGACTTTGCTCAGGACACGATGGAGGTGACGGAGAGCCGCGACACCTACGAGATTCTGATCGAACGGCACCGCTCGGGATCGGTGATCGTGACCTCGAATCGGGGCCCCGACGAATGGCTGGGGACATTTGCCGACCCAGTCCGAGCCCAGAGTGCGATCGACCGCTTCACCAGCAACTCCTACGACCTGGTGATGGAGGGGGAGTCATACCGCAGCCGGCTGAAACCATCGCTCCCCAAGACGGCGACAGCCAACTGACACCTTCGGCAGCGCGTCCGTCGGATTGCGACGCCTATGTTAACCGTCTGCTCGAGCAGTACTGCCGTATCCCCGACACGGTCAATCGACCCCGTCCTGCCGACCGGAGCCTTGCCGTCACGCTCTGGGAGCGGGGTGTTGCACTCGAACTTGTGGAAATGGCTCTGTTGCTCGCAACGGCTCGCCGGGCCAATCGTCCCGAGTCCGAGCCCGCATTGCCGCCGGTCCGCTCACTTCACTACTATCTGCCTGTGCTTGACGAAGTGATCGCTGAACCACCCCCAACCGCCTACAGGAAGTACTTGATTAGCAGGCTCAATCAGGAACAGCAGACCAATGACGCGCTCAAGGACGTCCGCAATGATGGCCAGGATCAGGACACCAGATGAGCAGGCGATCGAGTTATCGTCCCACCGCAGCACGCCTATCGGCGTGGATGATGCTGCTTCCATTCACTCTTTCTTGAAGGAGGAACTCGACACACAGCATCAACCCAAGGCAGACTAGTTACGCTCACGCGAACACAGGGACTTGGGGGGGATTGCTTTTGAAAAACAGGGGTCCCAAGGTCATGAAACCCCACACCAACCCTCGAGAGTCTCGGTGAATATTCGGC
>JANTFM010000436.1 GCA_024763475.1 Acidobacteriota bacterium
CCTGGCTTCTCGGTTCCGCCGACAACCGGACCTGGGAACATGTGCGCTTCGCGGCGGGGCCCGTCGCCGCGGGAATCCTCGGACTCGTGCTCATCTCGCGGGTCATCGACGCGCTCGCGTTGGGCGAGGAGCATGCGCTGGGCGTCGGTGTCGATCTGGGCCGCGCCCGGGCCCTGGTCATGGTGCTCGTCGCGCTCGCCGCCGGAGGCGCCGTCAGCGTGACCGGACCGATCGCATTCGTCGGGTTGATGGTGCCGCATCTCGTGCGCAGCCTCGCCGGGGCTTCCGCGAGACGTCTGCTTCCCGCGTCGGCCTTCGCCGGAGCCACCTTCCTGGTGCTCTCGGACCTCGTGGCGCGGGTGATCTCGCGCAGCGTGGAGATACCGGTCGGCGTCGTGACCTCTCTCGCGGGAGTGGTCTTCTTCCTCGGTCTGCTGCACCGGATTCGCGCGAACTAGCCCGACGGCGCTCTAGCCTCGCTGCGCCAGCAGGGCTCGGACGCGTCGCAGGTCGATGCGCCCGTCAACCTTGAGACTGCTGCCGACAATCAGGCCATCCGCGAGACGAGCCAGGTCGGCGATGTTGCGTTCGTTGACCCCGCTCCCGACGAAGACCGGTAGCTGGGGGGCGGCGCGGCGAACCCGTTCGAGCTCGGATGAGCTCGTCGGCTGAGCGGTTGCGGAGCCGGAGACGACGAGTCCGTCGGCACCGCCACGTTCCGCGAGATCGGCGGCTTCTTCCTCGAGCGGACGAATGGCGAGGGGGGCCGAGTGCTTGACATCCACGTCGGCGAGGATCCGTATCGACTCGGCGCCAAGCCGCTGGCGTTCCCGCAGCAGCTCATGGGCGCTTCCCTGCACGAGCCCCTGGTCCGTGACCCGCGCGCCAGCCAGGACGTTGACCCGGAGAAACGCGGCATCCGCCGCGTGCGCCACGGCCAGTGCGCTGATCCCGTCGTTTCTCAGGACGTTGATGCCCAAGGGAAGTCCCACCCGGACCCGCAGATCACGGGCGATCACGCTCATGTGCGCCACGGTGATCGCCGGCACGGGGCCCGGGAAGAAGGGATGGTCGTGGAAGTTCTCCACCATGATCCCGTCGACGCCGCCCTCCGCGAGCGCCGTGGCATCGCGCAGGGCCTGCTCCCGGAGCGCCGGGAGCGCCAGAGCGTGTCCCGGGGCGCCCGGCAGCGCCGCCAGGTGCACCATGCCGATCACGGGCGACTCGAGTTCGCTCCACGCTCGTAGCAAGTAACGCATGGGAGGATTCTACGCCGAACTCACGGGTGCCGCGTGGGTCTCGTCGATTCGGTCCTGGTAGTCCTCGAGGAACTCGCGGGTCCGGGGCAGGCTCCTGTCGAAGGCGTCGTAGACGGCCCGGTCGAAGTGGCGGCCCGTGGCGCGGCGAATGAACTGCAGCGTCTCTTCCTCGTGCATTGCGGGCTTGTAGGGGCGCGCGGTGCGCAGGGCGTCAAACACATCGGCGATGGCCGTGATGCGGGCTTCGATCGGAATTTCTTCCTTCGCCAGGCCGTGCGGGTAGCCGTTGCCGTCCCAGCGTTCGTGGTGATTCAGCGCGATGCGTGCCGCCATCTCGAGCAACGGGTTCTCAAGCACCCTCATCTCGCCATCCAGTGCTTCGATCCCGGCGGCGCGGAACATCTCCCAGAGCGTCGAGCCCGAGCCGAGGATCGCGGCACCCAGGATCGTGTGCTTGCGCATCACCAGCCATTCCTCGTGGTTCAGTGGGCCGGGTTTGAGCAGGATCGAGTCCGGGATGCCGATCTTCCCGATATCGTGCAGCGGCGCGGTACAGAGGATTTGCCGCTGGAACTCGCGGTCGAGGCCCATCTCCTCCGCGAGGATCTTGGCGTGGAATCCCACGCGCATGACGTGGTGGCCCGTGCTCTCATCCCGAAACTCGCCGGCTCGGGCGAGGCGCCAGATCAGGTCGAGGCGAGACGCTTCGAGCCCGGCGGTGCGTTGTTCCACCTGGCGTTCCATCTGCCGGGTCGCCGTCGAGAGCTGCTCCTCGTACTCGCTCAAACGCAGGGCGGAGGTCACCCGCGCCACGAGCTCAGTTTCATCGAGCGGCATGCTCAGGAGGTCGATTGCACCCCGTCGCAGTGCCCTCTCCCGGAGCTCGCGGTCCTCCCGGTCGACGACGGCAATCAGCGGGATCGCGTACGTCTCAGGATCGTTCCGCAGGGAGGCCAGGAGATCGAAGCCATCCCGGCCGGGACGCACGAGCTTCGAGACGATCAGGTCCAGCGAGACATGCTTCGCGAGCTCGATCGCTTCATCGATCGAAGTTGCGAAGCACATCTGCCAGTCCTCCTGCCGCGAACACAGGCCTCGCCGCAGGTTCTCGAGGACCTCGACATCGTCATCGATGAAAAGCACACGGCGGCTCATCGGTCTCGCTCTCGGGCCCGGTCTGCTGGATCGCCATCGGGGCGCAGCGATCGGGCTCTTCTTCGCCCGGCCTTTCGGCAGAACTCAGTTTTTCTTTAGTCGAGGCGCGGAATGCCCAGCCCGGGATCGCCTGGCGATCGGTGGGAGGGGATCACGGTTTGGTTGGGGCAAAACCGACGCGGCCGAGCAGGTCCACCAGGGCGCTGCTCATCTCCGAGGAGAGTGCGTTCGCCACGCGCAAGACCCGTCGCTCCGCGACCGCAATGTACGGCGCGAAGTGGCTCTTGCGTTGGCGTAGGGTCTGGAAGGAGTAGGTACCGAGGGCCTTCAACAGGCGCTCAAGGGCCATGTAGGACAGGAGGGGGTTGTCCATGGCGGCGAGGGACTGGCCGATCACGCCGGTGTACGCCGCGGAGCTCTCCTCGCGGAGCTTCTGGTCCAGGGAGACGTAGGGATCGAAAAGCAGGGAGGCGAGGTCGTAGAACGGAGGCGCCAGGAGAGCGTCCTGGAAATCCAGTGCTGCCAGGGATCCGTCGTCGAGGATCATCAGGTTGCGCGCATGGAAGTCCCGATGAGCGAAGACCTTATCTGGTTGGTCGAGTCTGTCCGTGAGGCGATCGAGGACCCGGCTGAGATCTCGCAGCAGCCCCGCGTCCCGAACCCCCCGGCG
>JANTFM010000437.1 GCA_024763475.1 Acidobacteriota bacterium
AAGATCGATCTCGAACTTCGGCTTGAGCGTCGTCAATGTCTACTTCGAAGATGACGTCGATATCTACTTTGCCAGGCAGGTGGTGGGCGAGCGCCTGCAGGAGGCTCGAGAGGCCATTCCCGAAGGGTTCGGCGACCCCCAGATGGGACCGATCTCCACCGGTATGGGCCTGATTCTCTTCTACTACCTGGATGACACGACCGGCCGGTACACCCTCGAGGAGTTGCGGACGATTCAGGACTGGCTGATCAAGTTCCAGTTGCAAACCGTTCCTGGTGTCACGGAGGTGCTCGGCATCGGCGGTTGGGAGAAACAGTTCCACGTCGAGGTGGATCCCTCTGCTCTTCTGCTCTACGACGTTTCTCTGCAATCGGTGATCGACGCGGTCCGCGCCAACAATCTCAATGTCGGGGCGCAGTTTCTGGAGCGGAATTCTGAAGAATTGATCGTGCGCTCGGTAGGCCTCGCGACCGGCATTGCAGACCTCGAGCGAGTCGTCATCAAGACGGTGGACGGCACTCCTCTATACCTCGGCAACCTCGCGAAGATCCGTATCGGAGGCGCGGTGCGTCGTGGTGTCCAGACGCGAGACGGGATTGGAGAAACCGTCGCCGGAATGGTGATCAAGCTCTTCGGAGAGAACTCATCGACGGTCATCAGCGCGGTCGAGGAGAAGGTCGAGGACGTCAACGACATCCTTCCCGAGGGACTGCGCATCGTCCCCTACTATCAGCAGAAGAGCCTCGTGCAGGCCGCGGTCAGTACGGTCACGAGTTCGTTGCTGATTGGCATCGGCCTCGTCGCGGTCGTGTTGCTCGTGTTCATGGGCGGTTTGCGGGCGAGCATCGTGGTCGCTTTCTCGATTCCCTTCTCGGTGCTGGCGGCCTTCATCGGCATGCAGCTTTTCGGGATGTCCGCGAACCTGATGTCGTTCGGGGGCCTGGCCATCGCGATTGGGATGATGGTCGATGGCACGATCGTGATGGTCGAAAACGTGGACCGGATGTTACGCCGAGCGCGAGCCGACGAGAGCCGGCTGGAGATCATCGCGCGAGCCAGCATCGAGGTGGCGCGGCCTATCCTCTTCGCGATATCGATCATCGTCATCGTCTTCCTGCCCCTGTTCACCCTGCAGGGGGTCGAGGGGAAGACATTCAGGCCCCTCGCGTATACCGTCGCCATGGCGATGGCGGGTTCGTTGATCTACGCCCTCGTGATATCCCCGGTGATGTCCTATCTGCTGATGCGGATTCCGAAGTCGGCGGAGGGAAACCTGAGTTCGAAGGTGGTCGGCCTGATAGGCCGTCCCTACGAGAAGCTGTTGCATATCTTCGTCAATCGCCGCTGGGCGGCGGTGACCCTGGGTCTCGTACTCCTGGCTGGCGGAGGCCTCCTGCTTCCCCAGCTCGGGTCGGAGTTCACGCCGGCGCTGCAAGAAGGGACGCTGGTCCTGCGGTTGACGATGGCTCCGTCGATCGCGCTGACGGAAAGCACGGAGATAGCGCTTCGGGTCGAGCGAAAGTTGATCGATCTGCCGGAGATCGAGTCCGTCGTGACGCGGATCGGCAGGGGAGAGGTGGGTGCCCATACCGATCCCGTCAACAGCGCGGAGATGTACCTGCTTCTCAAGCCGAAATCGGAGTGGCGGACCAAGTCCCAAGCGGGATTGGAAGAGATGATCAGAGAGCATCTCGGCCCGGTTCCGGGGGTCCTGACGAACTTCACTCAGCCGATCCAGATGACGGTCGACGAGTTGCTCGAAGGCATCCGCGCCGACCTGGCGGTGAAGCTCTTCGGAGAGGACCTGGCGACTCTCAAGAGGAAGGCGGACGAGATCGCGGCCGTCGTGCGAAAAGTACCGGGGGCGGCCGACGTTCAAGCCGACCAGATCACCGGGACTCCCCAGCTCCTGATCCGCGTGGATCGCGAAGCGGTCGCCCGGTGGGGCCTGAACGTCGCGGAAGTCCAGCAGGTGATTCGCGCGGCGGTGGGCGGTGAAGAGGCCGGACAGGTGTTCGAGGGTGTACGGCGTTTCGATATCCTCGTCCGCTATCCGAAGGAGTTCCGGGACACTCCGGCGGCGGTGGCCGAGATACTTGTGCCGACACCGGATGGGACGACCGTGCCCCTGTCCCAACTCACCGAGATCGAGGAGATCATCGGTCCGCGCCAGATCACGCGGGAGAACGGGCAGCGATTCATCACCGTTCAGTGCAATGTGGTAGGCCGTGATATCGGCAGTTTCGTCGCCGAGGGTCGACAGGCTATCGCTGACGGCGTGGATCTACCGCCGGGATATCTCGTGACCTGGGGCGGTCAATTCGAGCTCCAGCAGGAGGCGAACAAGCGCTTTGCGCTGGTGGTCCCGGTGACGTTGTTGCTGATCTTCGTACTGCTCTACTCGAGTTTCAACTCGCTGCGCAGCACGGCCCTGATCCTGCTCAACATTCCATTGGCTTTGGTTGGGGGAATCGCGGCGTTGTGGATTTCCGGACAGAACCTGTCGGTGCCCGCCTCGGTAGGCTTCATCGCGCTGTTCGGGATCGCCCTGGAGAACGGGATGGTCCTGGTGACCTACCTCAATCAGTTGGTCCGGCAGGGAATGGACGTGACCGAGGCGTCGGTCAAGGGCGCGATGCTGCGCCTGCGTCCAGTATTGATGACGGCGACGACGACCGGCCTGGGACTCATTCCGCTGCTGATGTCGGCCGGTACGGGCAGCGAAGTTCAGCGCCCTCTGGCGACCGTGGTCATCGGGGGTCTCGTCACCTCTACCATCTTGACGTTGTTGGTCTTGCCGGCGATCTACAAGTGGTTCGCTCATCAGTGTACGAACGTCGAACCTTGAATACGTCGCTCTCGTTTTCTTCGCGTAGAAGTCTCGGGGAGTTATTCTCGCGCGGGCCCTCAGTGCATCGCGACTCGAGAACTTCCTTGGACTGCGCTGGCTGCGCAGTTCCCGGCGAGGGGAAGATAGGGCGAAAGACATGGATTGATGTTCCGCTGATGCTGTGTCCGGAGTACTTTAGGGAGGGGTCAACGGAGTTGAGCGCCGAAAACC
>JANTFM010000438.1 GCA_024763475.1 Acidobacteriota bacterium
TAGACGTGGTGGGCTTCGTCGTTGATCACGACACAGTCCCGCCACCCCTTCAAGATGCGGCGAATCCCCACGTTGGGGTCGCGTCGTTGACGTCGCTGCATTGCCCAGATCAGGGATGCAGGCACGAACCGGTCGGACGCGAACGTGTCGTCGTTCACCCAGTCGTCTCGGCTCGTCTCCAAGGGGATCGACTGCCAATTGCGCACGATGACGTTGGGCCGGAACGCATCTGTGTAATCGGGCGGCACCATGTCGAACTCGTCGTAGAGGTTCTCCGTTCCTCCGGGATCGAGTCCGTCACCGCGGGGCACGCCGGAGACCCGGTCGCGGACCGTCAGGTTCGGAACGAGCACGAGGAAGTTGGCCGAAAGAGTCGATCCCGACACCTTCGCTTTGTGGAGGGTCGACCACACGACGACCTGGGCCATCACAACGGTCTTGCCGGTGCCCGTCGCGAGCTTGAGCGCGTAGCGGAGCAGGTCCCCGGTCTCCGGCATCTTCTTCCGCCGCTGCACTTCGTAGAGGTAGACGAGTGTCTCAACCGCCTCCTGCTGACAGAAGAAGAACCGCCGCTGCATGGTGTGCCGTTCCTCGTCGCGTTCGAACCACCACTCGAGCAGCCTTCGCGTCACCCGGGCTGTTCCCGGATAGCCGGCGTTCCGCCACTCACGAACCTCGTCTCTGAGCGAGTTGATGAACTCGTTCTCTTCTTCATCCCAGATCGGCTGCTCGATGAGCGTCGGTTGGGCATCGGCTTTCGCTCCGGCCAGGCCTCCTCGGGTGAGCGGTTTGGTTCCGACGATACGGATGGAAGGCCGCCGGCCTTCCATGAGCTTCGACCGGCCGTCGGAGAGGATCCGGTAGTAGCGTTCCGGCTCTTTGAAAGCGTCGGCGACGACGACGCGATCGACGTAGTAGGCCACGGTTACAGGTCCCGCACGACGGTCGACTCGTTCCCGTACACGTCGACCACTTTGACCGCCACTCTCCGGTACTCACCCGGTTCGAACGGCTCGGATGTGAACGCGAGCTTGAATTCGTCTGCTTCGACGGCACCGCCCACGGCCGGTTTGAGATTCGGCGCCTTCTTGAAGTCGAAGAACATCTGACAATCGACGAAACAGTCGCCGTCGTAATCCTCGTCGAGGTACCACGCCGCGATGTAGCCGCTGTCGGCTTTGTGATACTCGGTCTTCTTCGTCTTCCGGTTGAAGAGCCCGACACCCTTGAGGATCACTTGCACGCCGTCCCCATCCCTCACGATCTCGATCTCGGGAAGAGCCAACGGTGAGAAGAGTTCCGACGGCTTCGTGATCTTCAGGCCTTCGGCGAGTGCATCGGGACGGATCATGACGAGTTCGATGGCGATATCGCCGCTGGCTTCGAGCTCTGACTTCACTTCGCCAACGTTTGCCTCAAACGCCCAGCCGACCATATGTACCTTCGAGAGCCCGAGCGCACGGGCATCCTCAACCGCGTCGTACACCTGGCGAGCAGTCACTCGCCCGGTGAGAGGCCCCACGGATATGCCGATCTGATCGTCGGCCGACTCGTGAATGGCGTGGACAAGCCCGACGCCTCCCTCCACTTCGGAATTGGGCATGTATAGCCGACAGATCACGTCAACGTAGTCCCCCAGTCGGCTTTCTTCCCCCAATGAGCTGTCCTGAGCGATGTATCCCTGCCAGTCTTCCACGGAATATCGACCCAGCGTTGCGATCTCAAAGGGTCCAGTCATCCTCACGGCATTAGTATCTCTGATCGGCCGATTTAGCAACGGGGTGGACTCAGGTTCCATGTCATAGACGAGGGTCTTGAGTCGAACGCGCTCCATGGTCTCATAGTCGAAGCCACCCGAAGGCGAAGCTGAGCGAAGCCTGTAGGTATCAAACACTTGGCTGAGCAGTCTCACCCTCGTCGTGTTTATCGCCACTCGGGAAGTGTCGCAGGTGATCCACCGCCTGCCATACTGCTCAGCCACGACAGCTGTCGTGCCCGATCCACAGGTCGGGTCGAATACCAATTCGCCGGGTCGCGTTGTCATCAGGATGCACTTCTCGAGAACCGAAGGAGGTGTCTGCACAGAGTAGAGTTTCGTTCCACCGAAGCCGGTTGAGAGAGTGTCCTCCCAAATGTCTCGATAAGGTACGTACGCAGCGTCGTCGGCGTAGTACTTCCAATACAGTCGCTTACCGATCGGAATGATGCGCCCCAGAGATACCAGCCGATCCAAGCCCTTCCTAGACGTCGACCAGTAACGATTCGAAGGAGGAAAGTATGTGCGGCCCTCGAACTCGTACCCGAACTGATAGTTTTCAGAACCCGACTGAGAGCTGAGCAAGACCGGACGAAACCTCCGTCCAGCAGGTGCTGGCTCGATTCCAGCGAGCTGCTTCGAGGAGAGCGACAGGACCTCCCCGTCAACAGTCTCGACACGGGTGTATTGACCTGCCAAATCAGTTCCCTTGCGCTCGTGATACAAGGGGGCAAAGCGGCGCTTGGCTCGATCCAGATCGCGCGTGTACCAAAGGAGGAGGTCGTACGTGCTATCAAGAAACCCTGAGCCTTTTGCCGAGGTCTTCCGGAACACGATTTGTCCAGCAAAGTTCGACTTCCCGAAGACTTCGTCCAAGACTGACCTCAATAGGTGTTGGTTGTCCGGACTGATTTGCATGAAGAAACTACCGTCTCCAGCCATGAGTTCCCGGCCGAGGTATGCCCGCTCGGCGATATGTGATAGATACGAGTGCACCCCCGTCACCCAAGTGTCGTTGTACGCCCGAATCGTCAGAACATCATCCCCGCGATCCCTTTCTTCATTGCGCGGTGTATCCACCCGTTGCTGGTGATTGGAGTTGTACGAGATACCGTAGGGAGGATCGAAGAAGATCATCTGTACCTTGCCTGCGAGTCCCTCGTACTTAATCAGGCTCTCCATCACCGGGAGTGAGTCTCCCGTGATGAGCTTGTTCTTCCACTCCTCGTCATGTGTGTAGAACTCGACCCGCTTGTCTTTGTCCGACTCGCGTAGTTCCTTCTCCAAGTCGGCGAAGAGCGA
>JANTFM010000439.1 GCA_024763475.1 Acidobacteriota bacterium
TCCGGTGGGTTCCGGTGCAGGGGAGATCTGCGCCGCAGCGGGCCTGAGCGCCACCACCCTCGAAGGCCTGCCGAGTCCAGATCCGGGAAGCGGGTACACCTACCTCGTGCGAGGCCGCAACAGCTGTGGTGCAGGCGGCTACGGCGAGGACTCGAGCGACCGAGCGCGCTCGAGCGCTGCCTGCCCCTGATGGACGCCTCTTGGCCGGCTGCGATAAGGTCTCCCCGAAAGGGGAGATCATGCCGGACTATCTTTGTCGCGTTTTCGCTGCTGTCCTTGTGTCTCTTGTCTTGATTCCAATGGCCCTGGGAGACGATCCGGCCGCAGAGCAGCAGGCCCAGCTCGGGCTCACGCTCTATCACATGGAGCGCTACGGCGTGGCTGCTGACCTCCTGGGTCAGGCCGCCGAGTCGCTGCGGGAGGACCCGGCCGTGCGGCGCTATGCCGTCTATGCGGCCTCGAAGGCAGAGAAGCTCGGCAAGGACGCGCTTGCGGAGATGAAGGCGGCGGCCGAAGCGGAGGGCGCGAGCGTGCTCGACCGCCTGGCCTACGCGGAGGCCGCGTTCCTCAAGAGCAAGAATGACGAGTCCTGGATGACGCTGCAGGGCGTGTTGGATGAAGCGGGCGAGAACGCCTACGCGCAGGTCCTTCTCTCCCGCCTTTGCGGGCGCCTTCGCGACCGGAGCTGCGCGAAGAGCGCGGCGGGACGCGCCTTCGAGTTGTCGCCGGAGGACCCCGTCGTCGTACAGAACTACATCAACCTGGTTCTCGGAGAACTGGACGAAGAGAGCCTCGAAGTGCTTGAGAAAGCCCTCGTGCGCTGGCCCAACTCGGTGATTCTGCGGCGCCTGCAAATCGGAAATCTCGACCAGCTGGAGCGGGTCGAGGAGGCGGACGCGTTCGCCGCCAGCCTGGGGCGCAGCGCTTCGGACTTGCCGGAGATTACGAGTTTCCTGGCCCGCCGGGATCACGCGGCCGGTCGGAACGAGTTGTGGCTGAACGCTCTGAGGAAGACCTTCGATCAAGATCGAGACAACCTGGGTGCGCGAATCTCCTTCGCCGAGGCCTTGGCGGCGAGCGGGAAGGGTGCCCTGGCCCTCGCCCTGATCGAGGAGCAGCTCGCGCAGAAGCCGGGGGATCGATCTCTCAGCCGTGCGGCGGGTGATATCGAGGAAACCCTCGCCTCCCAGGAAGAGACGTCTGGGTCCCAGGAGGCGTCGTCGGCCGAGGTCGCGGATGATGTCGCGACGAGAGAGGGTGAAGGCGATGACACGAAGGCGGTGGCCGGCGATGACACAAAGGCGGGCGTCGGCGAAGACACGGTGCTCGAGTGGACGATGGATCTCGGTGCCGCTCTCGAGGCGGCCAAGGACGCACAGACCCTGGCACTGGTCTACTTCCCCGGCGACGGAGCTTGGTCCCAACGCATGGACGAGACCCTCGCCGACGAGCTTCTGGCCAAGGAGCTTGCGAAGGTCGTGCTGCTTCGGGTCGAGGGCCTCGAGGCCGGTGCTCACAAGGTGCCGTTCGCGCCGTCCATCCTCTTCCTCGATGGCGAGGGTCGGCTCGTCCAGCGTGCCCTGGGTTACCGCAAGGCGTCCCGCCTGGCCAACGATCTCGAACACGCCCAGGGTGCCCTGGTCTCCGGCAGGGAGCTTCTTCCCGCGCCCGGCTGGCTCGCGGACTCGGACTTCGCGTTCGATCGTGCGCGCGAGCTCTCGCGTCTGGTGGTCATGGACATCTACACCGACTGGTGCGGCCCCTGCAAGGAGATGGAGCGCACAACCTTCGCCGACGAGAGCCTGATCGAGGTGCTCGACAGCCTCTACGTGCCGCTCAAGCTCAATCCGGATGTTGACGAGCAGGCCCGCGAGCAGTGGTCTGTCGGTGTGTTCCCCACCAATTTCCTCGTCCGGGATGACACGACGATTCTCAAGGAGATCGACAGCAGGGATCCGCAAGGCTACGTCGAGGAGCTGGATCCCGCGGAGGCTCTCGCGATGCTCGAGAGCCTGGGTGCCGAGGGATTCCGCGAGCTTCGGGCTCGCCTCACGCGCGTGGCATGGATGAGTCGCTACCGGATGGACCGCGCGCTGCTCGCCGAGTATGCACAGCTGGCGGAGCATGCCGACGCGAGTCTGGATCGGATGGCCTTCAGAAGCGCCAACCGGCTCAAGGACACAAAGAGAGCGCACGCGATCGCGGAGGCAAATCTGGCGCGGGACGAAAGGCCCGAGTCGTGGGCCGTGCGCGAGGTGCTCAATCCCGTTGAGGACGAAGGCCCCGCCGAACTCCGCAAACGCGCTCGCAGTCTGGTCCATGTCTATCGCGGCAAGGCGGGCCACGAGGCGGCCATCTGGCTCATGGTGGCGAACGACTTCGAAGGCAGAAACTTGCCGGACGATGCCTTGGAGATCGCACGCAAGGCGCAGAGCGCGGGGGGTGGGGGGGAGGCCCGCTACCTGGCGGCCTCGATCGAGTTCGATCGGGAGCACGACGAAGCAGCCCTCGCCCTGTTGGACGTCAATGGAGAGGACGCCACGGCGAATGAGGCCGTGCTGGCGGCGTTCATCCACGAGGCTCGGGGCGACGAGGAACAGGCGGAACAGCTCTACGAGCGGGCAGCAGCACTCGATGAGGATGCGGGACGGCAGGCCTTCTGGAAGGGTCGGTCCCTCGCGTGGCAGGAAGGGCGTGGCAAGCTCGGTGAGGCCCGCCTCGACAACCCCGATCTCTGGCTGCGCGCCGCGACGCTTATCGAAGCGGACAATCCCGCGTTCCTCAACGAATACGGCTACCGTCTCGCCAAGGCGAAGAGACGGCCCCCGGAAGCGGTCGCGCTCCTGCGCCGTGCGGTGAGCCTGAGCAAGGAGGAGGGAGATGACGGCTTGCCCGCGGTCCAAGACTCCCTGGCCTGGGCCCTCCACCAGGCTGGCCAGGACGAGGAGGCTCTCGAGGTCATGCAGCGTTCCCTCGCGGCCAGTGGTCTTGCAGGCCAATACGACGTGGAGCGCTCCTACCACCTCGGGGCGATCTATCACGGCCTGGGACTG
>JANTFM010000440.1 GCA_024763475.1 Acidobacteriota bacterium
AGGCGTGGCCGGGAGAATTCACCGGGAGACGAACGCCGAGACGGCGAAGCAGGCCGGGATCCGTGCGGAGCGTCTCGGCGTAGAGCGGAGCGGCCGTCTCCCAGCGTCCCAGGCGGCGGGCCGCCTGCGCCATGCGCAGGGCGAGGCGTGCGCGCAGCAGGATCTCGCCGGCCGGGAGGATCTCCCGCGCCCTCGCCCCGGTCCTGAGACAGGCCTCGTCCTCGCCCCGCAGGAAGCGTGCTTCGCATTCTGTCGCACGCAGGTAGCTCTCCCGCACGAGGGCCGGGATCCGGCTGGTTTCTTCCGGAGGGTTCTGTGTAAGCTCGCGGACGAGTGCCAGGGTCGGCCCGGCGCCGAAGTAGGCGACCGCGTCTGGCACGAGGTAGGACGACCCCGCGAGCTCCGGACGGTTCAGGTCCTCCGGCAGGTCCCGGGGGCGGAAGCCGCCCCGAATCATCAAGGGCAGTGCCTGGCGTCCGGAGAGCCAGCCCGCGATGCGATGCCGGAGGGCTCGCAGCCGATAGAAGGGTGCCTGGTAGAACGGGAGCAGATGTGCGGCCTCGTCATCGAGTTCGGCGAGGGTGCGATGAACGCTGCGGTGAAGGAGTTCCGTTTCGGCGCGGATCTCCTCGGAGCTTCCCGACCAGTGCGCTGCGCGGTCCGGCTCCGCGAGGGCCCTCGTTGTGGCAATGAGTGCGCGCTCCGGATATCCCGCCAGATGCAGCACCTTGGCGCTGGTGGTCAACTCCTCGGCGCGGGCGTACTGCCGCGCGCGGGGGGGAACGTGGCGCGAGAACACGATCATCTTCGCGGCGGCGGCAGAGGCCTCGGCGAGGCGTCCTTCGTCGAGGTAGAAATCCGCCAAGTCCCGCCAGGGGTTCGAGTCCGGCTCCGGGTACAGCGTGGACTCGACGAGACGTTCCTCGCCCTCGTCGAAGCGTCCGATCTCGATGGCGGAGACCCCGAGGTTGCGGAGGCTCAGTCCGGGCGGAAGCTCGTACTGGCGAATCGCTTCGAGTGTGGCCTTGCACAACGGGTATCCGTCGATCGCGCAGAGGCCATTGAGAGCGATCACTTCCTCGAAGTGGTCCCCGGTCGCGATGGCGAGTTGTGCCGCGCTGCGGGCGTCATCGAGGCGGCCGAGCTTCATCAGTGGCCAGACCTCGGAGCGGAAGAAGCTCTTGTCGTAGAGTCGGCGGATCGTCCGCGTCAGGGCGAGGAGCTGATCGTACTCACCAAGGTCCGAGAGCGCCGCGATCTCGAGCATCAGGATCCGGTAGTGCCACTCGGCGTAGCCGGGGCGCGCGAAGCCGTCCGAGCTCTCTGCCAGGTCGCGGGCGATGCGCAACTCCCGCAGTGCCGCAGCGATGTTGCCCTCGCCCTCATGCAGGGCCACGGCCATGGCGAGGTGCCCGACCACCGACTGGGGATTCTGCAGAAGGATCTTCCCCGCGATCTCCCGCGCGCGGACGAACTTGCCCTCCGTCACCGCGTCCGTGGCGGCCTGCTCCTCAACCGTGAGCTGTACCTCGACCTCCTGCGCGACGGCCGCCGCCGCAGGGCATGCGAGCCAAAGGCCGACGAATATCGGCGCCAGGGACAGCAGGAAGGCGAGGCGTGCGCGCATACTTCAGTCTCGACGCAGGGTCCCGCGAGTCGTCGCCTCGAGCGCTTGCCGCGCCCCATCCTCGAGGATTGCCGCCGGATCGGTGGCGCCTGGCGCGAGAGCCAAGCGGTGAGAGAAGAGGGGAACCAGCAGGGCTTCGAGATCCTCGGTGGAGACGAAGTCTCTGCCCCGCAGCATCGCCCGCGCCTGCAGGGCAGGGACAGCCTGGACCAGCGCCCGGGTCGAGATGCCTTGGCCGACCCGCGGGTCCGAACGGACCTCCCCGGCGATGTCCACCAGGCACTCCTTGATCTCAGGGGAGACGACAACGGTGTGCTCGATCGTCTCGCGCGCCGCGAGGAGGGCATCCCGGCCGACCTGGGGCAGCGCCGCGGGGTTGTAGTGCAGGCGCTCATGCACGGTGGCGAGGACTTCGAGCTCCGCCTCGCGCGAGATGTGCTCCATGCGGATCTTGAACAGGAAGCGATCCAGCTGGGGGGCGGGAAGGGGGAAGGTGCCGGCAAGCCCGAGTGGGTTCTGGGTTGCGATCACCAGGAAGAGTTCGTCCAGGGGATGGGTCCGGTTGTCGACCGTGACTTGCCGCTCCGCCATGGCTTCAAGGAGTGCCGACTGCACCTTCGGCGAGGTGCGGTTGATCTCGTCTGCGAGGACCACGTGCGCGAAGACCGGTCCTGGCATGAACTCGAAGCTGCCGTGATCCGGATCGAAGACGGAAACGCCCGTGATGTCGGAAGGCAGGAGGTCCGGCGTGAACTGGATGCGGCGGAACGACGCAATCCCTTCCCGGGACCCTCCGTCCTCGAGGGCCATTCCCAGCGCCCGCGCGAGGAGCGTCTTTCCCGAACCCGGGTAGTCCTCGAGCAGCACATGGCCGCCGGAGAGCAGGGCGATCAGCACCATCTCGATGACCTCGTCGCGGCCGACGATCGCATGGGTCAGGTGTTGCCGGACGCCCTCGGTGACCTGGCGGGCTTCCTCGAGCGGAATCCTGTTGTCAAGCTGGCTCAATCGTGGCCTCTCTTTCCTGTTGTCCTCAACGTACCCGGCTCCAGGCCCACGGGGAGAGCAGCCCGAGCAGGCGGGGCAAGGTATCGAATGATTTCAGTTCCGTCTTGACCTGCCGCGCGAGGAGGCGACAGTGGTTACCATCTGCACTCGCAGCGCCGAAGACTGCGGCAAGGTGTAGCTCGGTGAGACGCGCGAAGCTCGGTGCCTGGTCTTTCACCCGTTGTGCGTGGGCCTCGCGCGATTCCCCTGCTTGACGCAGCAGCCCCAGGTCTGCGAGACGGTCGAGGCTGGCGCGCATCGCAAGCCGCGCCTTGGGATCGTTAGCAAAAAGTGAGGGAGCGGCCCGGCGCCATCCCTTGATGAGAAGTCCCAGCAGACCCCAGGCAGCGAGGAGGGCGAGGAGGAA
>JANTFM010000441.1 GCA_024763475.1 Acidobacteriota bacterium
ACCGGGACGACTGCTACCGAGCACGTGTACGCCGAGCCCCACCCGTACGACGTCGCCCTGGCGGTGAACGATGATGACGGCGGTCTCGGTACACATGCCGTTGTCCTCACTGTTCTCAGTGCGCAGGAGGCCGTAAGCGTCCTTCAGGCCTACATCAGGACACTCCCGAACGGCGCGTTTGTCGGCAATCCGGTCGATCGGAAAGCGGCACTTCACGGCAAGCTGGAACTGGCGAAGAAGAGCATCGACCTGGGCATGTACCGCCTTGCCATCAACCGGCTGGTCCTTGATGTTCGCAACAAGGCAGACGCTTGCCTTGGAGTCCAGCGGATCAACAACTGGATCCTCCATGCAAACCCCAAGGATGACTGGATCACGCCGTGCCCGGCCCAGCTCGACATCCGCGCGATGGTTGACGATCTGGTTCATTACCTGCTGATCCTGGAAACCGGCGGTGAGCCACCACAGCGACCGGTTCGGTGGTCATCCCCATAGGCCGATCCGACCGCTGATCGACGGTCACGGGCCATCCAGCAAAGCCCCGGTCACGGCTCAATGGTCGGGGGTGGCGCTCCGCGGTAGCGTTCTGTCTGACGAAACTTGGGGCTGTTGCGCATCACCTGGAGGGTTAGCGGTTTTCTTTTTGCGATAGTCTTGCCTGAGCAAGTTGCGGGACGACAGAGTCTACCTCTCTGGGGATTCCGACCATGCAGACCAACAGACTATCGGGAACATAACGATCGCCGCCTTGCTCCTCGCCATGACAGGCTGTGCAACCTTCTTCAGTCCCCAGATGATTCGACAGGAGATCGTACGGAACAGGGTGTCGATCCTCGGCAGGCATTCGAGTCGACCCTCGGTCGTTTGATAACACTCTTGATCAAGCAAGCCTTGACCTCCGAGGAGGGCGATGTTCCGTTCGCGGGCCTCTCCGGATTGGAACTGGCGGTCTACGAGGCCCCGGCAGAGAGCGGGCCGGCCCTCGACGCAACTCAGATTCCGGTACGCGGCTGGGAGTCGCTGGTCCGGCCCTCGACCTAAATCAGATTCCGGTACGCGGAGGGGAACCGCTGGTCCGGCCCTCGACCTAACTCAGATTCCGGTACGCGGAGGGGAGCCGCTGGTCCGGCCCTCGACCTAACTCAGATTCCGGTACGCGGCTGGGAGTCGCTGGTCCGGCGGAACAATGATTCTATGTCGGCAATGGTTCTTGTACGAGGCGCCAAGAGCCTGCGCCAGGCAGCGGGGGATCCGGCTGTCGTCACCGATCTCGTCGTTGTTGGCAGCCGGTCCCACCAGGTACTCTACGCGCGCTTGTGGGGCAAACTCGACCCCAATCTTCCTTCGGCCCTTGGCGACGTACTCAGAGACGAAGGAAGAGCGGGAGTCCGCGGATTGCTCTCGCGACGTGCTGAGCAGGAGTCGCTTGCCAACTCACCGCTCGTTGTTTTGGCCGATGATGGCCTTGAGCACGTCCTCCTCGAGAGTATCGAAGAGTTCACCGGCTTCGTGCTGGTTGACTGTCATGGTCATGACAAGGTCGTACTCTGGGATCCATGTCGCGCCGGTACACCAGAACCCCGTATGGCGGTAGATCGTCGTGCCGTCGCTGGTGAGGATCCATACACCCATGCGGTAGGCGCCGGGAGCAAGAGCTCGTTCAGAAGCACCAGGGGCGGCCTGCAGTCCGTCGAAGGTGGTGAGCATCGTATCGAGGGTCTTGGGGTTGTCGTAGATCTCCCCGGAAAAAAGTGCCCGGGTGAATCGTGCAAGGTCGCCCACGGTCGCCGCGATGCCACCACCACCCCAGAGGTCGCAGGAAGGGTCGAAAGAGGTCACATCGACATCGCCAAGGAACTGGTGTGCGCGGTGGGTTGTGTCCCGTGGGCGGGGTTCAAGAGTCTCGAACCAGGTTGAGTTCATGCCATGCCGCGGCCGGTCGATCAGGCTCCATACCGCGCCGGCAAGGTTCTGGCCGGTGATCTCTTCGAGGATCTTGCCCAGCAGGATGTAGCCGGTGTCTGAGTAGCTGTAAACCGTACCCGGAGCGCCCAGAGGATCACCGGCATCAACACAGATCTGCAGTTGCTCGGCTCGGGTCCAGCGGTGCTGCGGGTCCGCAAGAATATCGAGAGTGTACTGCTCAGACGCGCCGTGATCATACAGGCCAGAAGTGTGGGTGAGCAGGTGCCGGACGGTGATCTCTCCGGTCTGGTAACCGTCGCCCTGGAGGGTCGCCACGAAATCACTCGGGAGGTATTGGGTGATCGTGGCGTCGAGATCGACACGCCCCTGTTCCCACAACCTGAGCACTGCGGCCGCAACATAGGTCTTGGTATTGCTGGCGATTCGCACAGGATGTTCTGGGGTCATCGCTTCTCCTGTGGCCGGATCTGCCAGGCCGACGGCACCCTCCCAGTCGAGGCCGAGGGATGGCGAGTCGACATGCAAAGCAACGCCACCCTGGAACCCGGAGGCAGCGACCTTCTCCGCAACGAGGGTCTCGAGCCTCTTTTCGATGGACTGCGGTTCAGTGCCCAGGTTGCACGATGCACAAGCGACGGTCAGCAAGGCAATGCTCCCAGCAATCCCTACTGCCGAGTCTCCGAGTGCCATCTCTCCTCCTCCGGTGTTCAGGGAAGTAGATCCTGACACACTTCGGGAGAGTTGGAGAGGACGCGATGCGAAGACAGCGTCATGAGCGCGTGAGTCTTGCTGTAGGATCGGTTTCGAGCCGATACGCCCTTGTCATTGTGCGGTTTTTTCCGCGTGTGAGGCCCATCATGCTCGTTGCCCCGAAGTGTCCTGGGGTAGTCGAGACCAGCGGGCAGATCCTGAGACGCGGCGTTTCCCTCCGAAATGGGTGAAGCGTTTCTCCGCCCTGGAGCATCGTGCGGACTAACGGCGGAATGGCGTGCCAGACACGTTCCTTCGCACATCCGTCATTCGGGCGCCTGCTCTCCTCCCGCGTTTTCGGAATGGCGTGCCAGGCACGTTCCTTCGCATATCCGTCATTCGGGCGCCTGCTCTCCCCCCGCG
>JANTFM010000442.1 GCA_024763475.1 Acidobacteriota bacterium
TCCCTGGCCTGGTGGAGGCGGCGGGAATCGAACCCGCGTCCGAGGAGAGTCTACGTCGAGCTTCTACACGCTTAGCCGCTTCATCAAGGTCTCACGTCCGCAAGTCCGAAGGGCAGGACAGGCATCAGCCAGCCCATTTGATCTCGCCTGAAGCCGCCGGGCCAGCTGCTTCGAAGGCCAGCTCGTGTAAGGTGACGTCCTGACTTCTCTCCACGAGCAAGGAGAAGGGGACGGGCCGCTTTTTCTAAGCAGCCAGAGCGTAGTCGTTGTTGGCGACTGTTTTATTTCCCGGGGATTCACGAGGTACCGGGGACCTCGGCGTGCCACCCGCGCTTTCTGCACCCCGTCGAATCCATTCGCCCCCATGGCGGCAGGATGCAACCGGCTGGTTCCGGCGCTGCCGGGAACTTGCCCGACCCCAAGAGTTTAAGATGCCGCAAGGGGCGTGGCAAGGCGGGCAAGCTCCGGGGACACGGATCGCATCGCAGCGGGGAAGGACCCCTGGGGCCGTCCGAGACAGCGCCTTCTCAGCAGCGAATCACTTGTTCACGAAATCTGCTGGGCGCGGGGATTCTCACGTGCTGGGGACTACCTGACGCAGGCGGTGGCTTGCGCGAGCGGGCCTGTCAGCGCTTGGGGACGCCGTTGTGTACAGGGACCTAAATGCGGACAGGAGCTTACTGGTTCACTGGGGCTACTTGCGCACGAAGCGAAGGAAGACGCGGTAGTCGCCGCTGTCGAGGCCGTCGGGGAGGCGGAAGGCGTCGGGGACGAGCATGACGAGGACGCGGGCGCCCGCCGGGTCGGAGCTCGCCGTGCCTTGGCGCGACTCCTGGTGACGGGAGTCGGGATTCGGCTTGCGGCGGCGGGGCTCGCGAACGTGCAGCACCTTGGCCTCGATGAAGTTGCCCTTCTCCGAGCTCGAGTTGCTGGTCTGGGTGACCGGTGCGCTCCGGCCGACGACAAAGTCCATGGAGGCCTCCACGAGAACGTGTCGGCCGCGAGCGCTGCGTTCTTTAGCTGTTGTTTGGATGTTTTCTTGCTTTCTCCAGGATCCGCATGAACCCCACCGAAGCTGTGGCGCGGTGCCCATATAACAAGGACGCGAGCACTCAAGAAACGCCAACTGGGTCCGATACGGACTTCATGCGGGATAGAGCTTTGTCCGCAGAGGGATGCCGTGGATATATCTACAATTATCGGGCTGGTTATCGGAACCGCGCTCGTAGGTGCCGCGATCTTCACGGGGGATGGAGACCCCAGTGTCTTCCTGGACTCCAAGTCCGCTCTCGTCGTGCTCGGCGGTACCCTCGGCGTGACCTTCATCAAGAACTCCCTCAACCGGGTCTTCGGCACGATGGGCGTGGTGAAGAATGCGTTCTTCGGCAGCGTCACCGCGATCGACGGCTTGATCGAACAGATCGTCGAACTGTCCCGCAAGGCGCGGCGCGAGAGTCTGCTCTCCCTCGAGAAGGTCGAAATCGAGGACGAGTTCCTCTCCAAGGCGGTGCGTCTCGCCGTGGATGGCATGGAACCCAATGCGATCAAGACCGTGATGGAGACCGAGATCTCCTTCCTCAGTCAGCGGCACAAGATTGGCCAGGACATCCTGGACGGGATGGCCACATCGGCCCCGGCCTTCGGCATGGTCGGAACGCTGATCGGACTCGTCCAGATGCTTGCCGCGATGGATGACCCCAGCACGATCGGCCCGTCCATGGCGGTCGCGATCCTGACGACCCTCTACGGCGCGATCGTGGCGAACCTCTTCTGCCAGCCTCTCGCCGAGAAACTGAAGAACCGCAGCCGCGAAGAAGTGAACGCCCGTCTCGTCGTGCTTCAGGGCGTGCTTTCGATCGTCGAGGGAGACCATCCGGCCTCCGTCGAACAGAAGCTCTCTGCCTATCTCGAGCCGAAGATGCGCAAGAGCGACGATCAGAAAGCCGCGTGAGTTAGCGCCGATGGAAATGCCCCCCGATGAAGTCAAGGAAGGAGCCCCAGAGTGGGTCGTCACCTTCGGTGACATGATGACGCTTCTGCTCTGCTTCTTCGTACTTCTCCTGTCGTTCAGCACCATGGAGGCCGAGCGCTTCAAGATCATCGCGGGCTATATCCGCGAGGCCTTCGGCGTGCAGGCCGACCAGCGCCACACGGAGATTCCCGCAGGCGACACGGTCGTCACGGTGGAGTTCAACCCGCCGTCGATGAGCAAGTCCCAGATTCTCGAGTCGATCGTGAAGATGACTCAGAACATGGCGATGGGCAATCTCGTCGAGGCCAGCATGGAGGAGGATGGCGTGCGTGTGCGCCTCGATGGCACGCTCACCTTCAAACCAGGGGGCACAACACTCACCGATCGATCGATGCTCTTCCTCGACTATGTTGCCGACCTGATCCACGACGCCGGGGCCTCGGCTTCCGTCGAAGGACATACGGACAACAGGCCGCTGCACACGAAGGCGTTTCCCAGCAACTGGGAACTCTCCGGCGCGCGCGCTGGTTCCGTGGTTCGGCATCTCGAGACGAGGGGCATTCCTGGAACGAATCTCGAGGCGATCGGTTACGGCTCGACGCGGCCCATCACCGAGAACTTCACCGCGGAGGGCCGGCGAAAAAACCGGCGGGTGGAGATCCTGATCGAACCCAAGTAGCCAAGTTCCCGGCAATAACTGCCGCGACGGAGTACCAAGACCATGGCTGACGACAAGAAGAACGACGAAGCCCAGGGCGAAGGCAAGAGCAACAAGATGATGATCATCATCATCGCAATCGCAGCGATCGTCATCCTCGGCGGAGGGGGCACCGCGGCCGTCATGTTGATGGGAGGCAAGGATGCGCCTCCACCCGCGGCTGCGGAGCAAGAGACCCCTGCCGCACCCGCCTCGGAGGCTTCCTACCTGGTCAACATGGATTCGTTCGTGTGCAACCTGGCCGATCCAAAGGGCGATCGCTTCATGAAGGCAACCCTCAGGATCGTCGTCTCAGATGAGAGCCTGACCGA
>JANTFM010000443.1 GCA_024763475.1 Acidobacteriota bacterium
CTGGACCGTGGTACCGACGCCGGCGCCGAGAATCCGTGACCGGTGTCTCGAGCACTCTCCGCCCCGGCTGAGAATCTTCCCCCCGGCGCCTTGCTCTGGCATCTTTCTCTCGTGGCACGAGTCTACAGGCGAGTCACGTACAGGGCGATCCCTGCCCGTCCGTCGAGCCCGAGATCACCGTGGTCCGAAGGTGGGTGATACCCCGTGATACCTCGCGTTTTCCCATGAATCCCACGAGCTTCGGCGCGGCCGTGAGATGATCCAGGATTGCCTGCCGAAGCGACTTCGGACGATGCGGCAAAGGGGCTTTCTGCTATATTCACAGGGGACTTCTGACCGGCCAGTGGAACCAGCGCGGTTCACCCGGCGGTAGCGACTCTCCCGAAAGGGGAAGCAAGACGATGGGCACCACCCTTTCGACCGACCTGGATCGTGAAGATGCCGTTCCCTACTTTCTGTGGGACGAGCCGATGACGGTCGGCGAGTTCAAGCTCTGTCTGAGACAGCGTTCGCGGCCAGAGCGGATCCGCCTGTTGGGAAAACTCCTTCGTGAGGCCCGCGACACCGACGTCTGGCGCTTCACGACGCCTCGGGCGATCGTGGAAGAGTGGGACGATCTGGCCCGCCATCTCGGCCGCCGAAGAGCATTCTGGGAGTATCTCCTCGCAAGCTGGCGCGCCCAGGGACTGCTCGATGAGGAGTAAGCTCACCCCTTTCCAGCATGAGGTCCTCAGCGCATTCTTCGCCCGCGAGAACCGCTTCTTTCTCACCGGCGGAGCAGCCCTGGCCGGTTTCTATCTCGGTCATCGAGAGACCCTCGACCTCGACCTCTTCGTAACCGAGAACGCGCTCGATGACGGACAGGCTGTGCTCGTAGAGGTCGCACGGGAACTCGGCGCGGAGATCGAGAAGATCCAGAGTTCGCCGGACTTCCGGCGGAGCCTGCTACGGCGCGGCGAGGAAGCCTTGCTAGTCGACCTCGTGGTCGATCGTGCTTCGCAGGGTGACGAAGACAAGCCGGTTTTCGGGTCCGTGCGCTGCGACCCGCCACGCACGATTCTCGCAAACAAGCTCTGCACTCTGCTCTCGCGCGGTGAACCGAGAGACCTGGTGGACGTGGCCGCCCTCGAACGAGCCGGATATCGAGTCGAAGATGCGCTCGAACTCGCGCAAGAGAAGGACCGGGGATTGACGCCGGCACAACTCGCCTGGGTTCTCTCCGAGGTGAGCATCGGCGACGACGCACGCATTCCGGGGGGAATGAGCGTCGCGGCTCTCCGAACCTACCTCGGAGATCTTCTCCAGAGACTCTCGCGTCTTGCCTTTCCGGAGTAACACTCTGTCGATCCTGCCGGCCGGCATGACTTGCAACGAGGAGGCCGCTGCCCTCGTTCTTCTCAAGGACGCGGAGTTCTTCGGCGAGTAGCGAACCGCATTGCACCTTGATCGTGCTGGCGGCAAAGCTCGGGGAAACTGGAGAGGGCTTGGGGAATTCGCCGCGGCGCCAGCCGTCAAGAGGCTCGGAGGCGGTGCGCCAAGGGTTGTCGCCAAGGAAAATTGTCCTGAAGTTGCGCTTCAGGATCGTCATTCAACCCTGATACTTATGGACTATTGACCGCAATTGTCAGGCATCACTGCCGAATCGGCGGCAGGGCAGAGCATACCGCCACAAGGAATCCTGGCGCGGAAAGAACATGAGCGGGCTCGGTCAGATGGTGGCGCGCAGCTTGGTCCGCAAAGGGATTCCCCGCCAAGACCTCTGGCTGTGGGAGCTTCGCTCACTTCGGGCAAGGAGCCAACAAACCGGGGTGTGTCGCGTTCCACTCCTCACAGGAGCGCCGCACCGGACCGAGTGCGCTGACGCTCGCGTGGCCCGTGCAACTCGAGGTCTCGGCCCGCGCGTCGAAGAGCAGTTCCGCGTCCTCACCTGATGCCGACGCCTTGACTCGGCCATCGCCCTCGAACTCGTAGCGGTAACGCAAGGGGACCATACCACCGCCTGCCAGGCGCTTCCTCCGGGCTGCTCTCTCGCCGGGATGGCTCTTCAAAATCCCCATAGCACCTCCCCCTTCAGAGATACCAGATCCAGCAGCACAGCACGGCTCTCTCCCGCGGCGGCCACGTTGAAGCGCCGGCCAAACCGTCCCCGTGCCTCATGCGCGTGCCCGTGAACATGTGCCCACACATCCTTGCGGCGCAACAGATCGCGGATGGATCGACTGCCGATCTGCCGATTGAGTGCGCCGCGATCGAGAATACCATGGGCGGGACTGTGCGTTACGAAGATCGTGGAAGAGTCCAGCATCGGCTCGATTCTGGCCAGATCCTTCCCAATGACATCTTCGGGCCGCTCGTGCGGACCCCCCGCAAACGGCAGGCTATGCTGATAACCGACGAGGTTCCACCGGTCAAGTTCCAGCCGCCGTTCGTGCAGGGGATGAAACAGAGGAGATCGAGGAAGCGCCTCTATGTGATCATCGTTTCCCAGGACATAGTAGACCGGCACGCCACCCTCAGATAGCAACGAACCGACGGTGTCCGCATCCGCACGCTGCGCCTCTTCGACGGTCGTGTATCCGGCAGGGCAACCCAGCAGATCGCCACAGAGAACTATCGGTACAGAAAGCCCACGAGCAGTCTCAGCCAGCCAACGATAGGCATCGTGATTGCCGTGAAGATCAGATGAAACAAGCAGCTTCATCGAGGTCCCGCCCCTGGGAGCTCCGCCAGACCACCTATTCTGGTACCGTTGGCGGCGCCGTGCGCTGGTGACATATTCCTCTCATCGAGTGTTTTGATTGTATTCGGGCGCGGCCGGCTCTGCAGGAGGATGCCCCCGGTCCGGGAGAGGAACTCCCAAGGCCGGGGGCATCAGGGTACCCACCGTCAGCGCTTGACCTTGATGCGAATCTCATTGAGAAAGACGTTCATGTACACGTCATCCCTCGTACAGTTGCCCACATCGTTCCCCCCGGTGTCTCCCATGATCTCGAAG
>JANTFM010000444.1 GCA_024763475.1 Acidobacteriota bacterium
AACACGAGGAGCAGAGCGAGGAGGAGGACAGCGACTCGAACGCGACGGACGATGTTGATCCCCGTGCGCTCGCCCGGTACTACCTCGAAGCCGTGATTGCTGATTCACGGGACAACGTGAGCGTGTACGCCCGGAGCAACGATCCGGCGTACGTGACAGTCGGCCAACACCCTATCGCCGACGGCACCTACGCCATGCCGCGCGACGGAAACGCCGACTTCGCCAACAAGGCGTTCAAAGAGAAGAAGAGGCTCTCGATCGGGAGTCCGGTCTACGCCGAGTACATCCGTCGGAGGAACGGCACTGGCGGTTATGTCAAACTGAAGCCCTTGTTCACATGGACGATTCAGCCGGGCACCGGCGTAATCGATGTCGTCGCGTCCAGCATCGCCGTCAACGCCGAGGTTCTCGCGGCTCTTTCCGGAGAGCGACGGGCCGATCCAGAGCAGGTTGTGAGCCTGCAAACGAGCCTCGGTCTTGATCGACCGGAGAGGCTGCCACCGTTCGACGAGGTGATGGCCAGACTCGTTTCCCTCAATCCCTCGTGGCCGTGGGCCGAGCCGACGAATCCGGCACACCTGGGAAGTGTTCCTCCTCTCCATCACTTGAAGTCCCAATCCGACGTTGGCTTCTACAACCGGGCGATCTTGACCGCCGTGGAGGGACCGACCTACACACGGGGTCTTGAAACAGAACTGGCCGTGATCAGCGATGCAACCCCGCAGTCTTTCGCGGGCACCGCTCTCGAGCGCGTCGTGAGCAAGCCAACGTTGAAGGGGACAGAGGGTTCACCGGATGAAGCAGGAGAGTTGATTGAGCCGCTCCCGCTCAATTCCGAGCAACGCGATGCGGTGAAGGCTGCTCTCACGAGTGACTTCACGGTGGTGACAGGACCCCCGGGAACGGGGAAGTCACAGGTCGTGTCGTCGATCATCGTCAACGCGGCCTACCGGGGCCAGTCAGTCCTGTTTGCTTCGAAGAACAACAAGGCGGTTGATGTGGTCGAGGCGCGTGTCAATGCTCTCTCCCGCCGACCGGCCTTGCTACGGCTCGGAGCGAAGCATCTTGACGCCCTCACGACCTATCTGACCAGCCTGCTCGCGATGCCCGCAACCAAAGCTGCCGGTGAGCAGCATGCGACTGCCGTGACGAAACTGGGAGCCGTCGACGAACGAATCCGAAATCTCGAAGACGAGATCGACGGAATTGTGAGTGCTCGCAACGCCGCAGACCGGTTCGACGCTGACGCTGAAGAGGCACGGAGGGTCCTTCCAGGGGACTTGCAAGCAGCACCCGAGTCGTTCGACAAGGCTGCAGTTTCCAAGGCGATCGACCAATACGCGGAGAGGGCGAGACGCGCGGATCGTGCACAGCAGGGCGGCATGGTGCAGATCTTCTGGGGCTTTGTTCGGAGCGGTCGGATGCAAGAGCTCAAAGCGTCTCTGGGGAGCGTGGCTGGTGCCGCGGCGGAACTCGGGGTTGAGGCGCCACCACCGACCGATGGGGCGGAGAGCGCCCGGGCATACGCTTCGCGTTTGCGGGAACGGATCGATTTGATCGGCGCCCTTCAGCGATTCGAGGATGCCGCTCGTCTGTTGGATGCTTCCGAGCGAATTGAGGACGTGTATGCCCGTAGAGCGGAACTCGTCGCAGGGCGAAGTGCGATTTCCCGCGAGGTTTGGGACACGTGGGTTGGGATGCTGCGATCGGGCCTCACGAACCAGCAGCAAAACGACCTGGGGACGCTCAAGTCGGTGGCATCTGCGCTGGCAAGTGGCCAGTGGAATCCTTCTCTTGCGAGGAAGTTCGAGCGACTGTTCGCGTCCGTCAAACGATTCCTTCCCGCGTGGGCAATCACGTCGTTGTCTGTGCGTGGTCGTGTTCCGCTCGAGCCAGCGACGTTCGATCTCGTGGTGATCGATGAAGCGAGCCAGTGCGATATCGCATCTGCCCTCCCGTTGCTCTACCGCGCCAAGCGGGCAGTCATCATTGGGGACCCGATGCAGTTGCGTCACATCTCGGGGTTGAATCTGAGAGAAGATGAGAACATCCGCCGCAAGCACGGGATGCGCGATCGCGTGGAGTGGTCGTACGCGACCGAGTCGCTGTACGACCTCGGTGCTCGAGTTGCCGACGAGACCGTGTTCCTGCGGGATCATCACCGCTCGGATCGGGACATCATCGAGTTCTCGAATCGAGAGTTCTACGGCAGTCTCCTCCGCGTCGCAACTCGCTATGACCGACTCGTCCGCCCCACGCCGCCGACGGCGGTGCGGTGGGTGCAGGTGGCCGGCCGATTCGAACGACCTGGCGGGGGAGGAGGACTGAACGAAGCGGAGGCAGGGGTTGTCGTGGGCGAACTCACTCGGCTGGAGACGCAAGGATATTCTGGAACCATCGGGGTGGTAACGCCGTTCCGTGCGCAGGCGAATCGCATCGCACACCTGGCAGCGAAACATCTGTCGCCAACGTTCCAGAAGAGCGCAGAGATCGACATCGGAACCGCACACACGTTCCAGGGCGATGAGCGAGATGTCATGATCTACAGCCCGGTCATCACCGCGGGTGCGGGACGAGGCGCACTCTGGTTCGTCGGGGAGCAGAACAAGAACCTCTTCAATGTGGCGATCACTCGGGCGAGATCGGCCCTCATCGTTGTCGGGGATCGTGAGTCGAACGAGATGGCGAGCCTTCCGACGATGAGACGGTTTGCTGAGTACGTCGACTCGGTCCAGCCTGGAGTTCACGGAGTCACCGAGGATGTCAAGGATATGGGCGAGCGATATCCGGACCAGTTGAAGAGCGCGCGTGTCTCGGCGTGGGAACACGCTCTGTATGAGGCGCTGTACCGGGAAGGCATTCTGACAACGCCACAGGTCGAGGTTGATGCCTACCGGTTGGATCTTGCTCTGTACGATGGCGAGCGCAAGTTGGACATCGAA
>JANTFM010000445.1 GCA_024763475.1 Acidobacteriota bacterium
GATCCAGACGAGGTCCGTCCGCCGCGCATCGGGCAGGCCTTCCTCGTAGGCGATGACCTTGTCGATGAAGCGGTTTGCCTCGGCCGCCGTGTCGACGTTGGCGCGGCCGATGTGGACCTCGCTGTAGTAATCGATCTCGTCGGGCTCGCACCACACGTTATCCCCGTCGGCGTTCCAGGAGCCGTCCAGCGCGCCGAAGTAGAAGTCCACGGGGGCGTCCTCATAGCGGTAGCCTCCCGCATCGAGGAGGCAGCCGCGATAGGGCACGAGCAGCGCGCCGGAGCCGTCTACATCATCGCCGCCGAGGAGCACGAAGCTCGTCCCGCGGGTCGTGTAGGCGTCGCGGATCGCGTCGCGGACCTTCGCGGCGTCGTCGACGCCGCTGTGGTTCGCGAGGATCCACTCCGTGGTCAGGATGCGGCCCGGCATGCCGTGGGCCGCACGATGATCGAGCAGGCGCGTGAAGGTGCTCTCGAGCGCTTCGGGGCAGATGATCAGGTAGGGCTCGTCGGCATTGCTGCCTTTCGGGGAGCCGTAGGCGCTCGCGGCTTCGGGATTGAGGGCGACCCGCCCGAGGGCCAGGCGGTCAGCCGGCAGGCCACGGGGCGGCAAGGAGCCCTTGTCCTGGGCGCCGGAGACGAGCTCCAGGCGCACGGTCATCGTGGACCATGCGAGCAGCTGTCCTTGCCCTGCTCGGTACTGCAGCGGCCAGATCTTCAAGGTGGCCACGCGGTAGCCAAGGAGCGTGCCCTGGCCGACGAGCTGGGCCGCGACGGCAGGGTAGAGTTCGGTCGAGCCATAGATCAGCGGATCCGCTCCCATGGGGGAGGGGGCCGGCCGGCCGATTGGCGTGGGCTGCTGTCCCCAGCTCAGGCGATGGACTCCGGCGACGGGGTCGAGTCGGCCCTCCACGCTGAGGCCTTCCGCCCGGGTCCCGGGAGGCAGCACGACGGTCACCAGGCTCACGGGCAGCCGCGGATGACCGGCGGCCTCGGCGAAGACCGGAAGGTCATCGACCCCGGCAAGCTCCAGGTCCTCCACCGGCGAGAACTCCGGAGTGGAGAAGCGCGCGTTGATCAGGAGCGCCTTGCCGTCCGGTGCAGTCACAACGCTTGTCGTGCTCCCGGCAGCCAAGGCCGGGGCAACCAGGCAGGCGGCCACGATGGAGCACATACACAGGATCAACAGACTTCCGCCACGAGAGACAGTTCGCATAGTCCACACCCTCATCGACCAGAGCTAGTGCTCGGTCCCTTGAACCCGGCGTTTCGTGACCAGCGATCCCCAGGCGCCCTCCCCGGCACCGTGTGAATATTGACTCGTATGTTATACGCCGATTCGGACTCGAAGGGAACCGAAGCTGTCGCCGCGTTCCCGGTGCCTGCATGAGCCGGCGAAGCGAGGGCCTGCAGGCGCGAGTCACGCCGGAGTGCTGAGCTGTTCGGAACCGTGCGACCACAGCCGAAGTACGTCTACGGATCCCGGGCAGCAGGTGCGGTGACACAGAAATCCGTCGAATGGTCTGGCGAGGGCTCGGCGTCTCTCGCAAGGTGGGCCACCGAAGGCCACGCGGGAGTCTGCGGAGGCGGTCCAACGCAGGCTGGAGCACCCTTGGCCGACGAAGATGACAAGGGAGCTTGCGGCGCAGGACACTACAGTCCGGCCGCGAGGCCTGCGAGCATGGGTTCGAGGAGATTGTCGAGTGCCGCCATGATGATGAAGCCCACGATCACGCCGTAGGTTGCTCCGTGAGCGTCTTCTCTGCTGTGGGTCTCCGGGATGATCTCCGCAGAAATCACCCAGAGCATCGCACCCGCTGCGAAGGCGAGGAAGTAGCCGAGCAGCGGCCGGGCCACGGCGACCAGCGCGGCACCGATCAACCCCCCGACCGGCTCGACGAGCCCCGTGCAGAGCGTGATCAGCAGCGCGTAGCGCAGGGAGTACCCAAGGCGCAGCAACGGTGCCGCGACCGCGAGTCCCTCCGGGATGTTCTGCAGGCCGATGGCGATCGCCAGGGTCACCCCTGCCGCAACATCCCCCGTGCCGAAGCCCACCCCCACACTCAGGCCTTCCGGAAAGTTGTGAATCGTGATCGCGAAGACGAACAGCCAGATCCGCCGCAGATGCCTGGCGTCGCCACCCTCGCGCCCGAGGAGGCCGAAATGCTCATGGGGCAGCAGCCGATCGCTCAGATGCACGAAGGCCGCCCCCGCGATCATCCCGATCGCCAGCGCCAGCACCCCGCCTTCCGCGATCGCAGGAACCACCAGCGAAAACGCCGTCGCCGCCAGCATCACCCCCGCAGCGCCCCCCAGCAGCACGTTGAGTGTCTTCTCGGAGGGCTTCCGGAACAGCGCCAGCGGCAGTGCCCCCAGCATCGTGGCCAGACCCGCCGCCAGGGACGCAAGAGCGCCGAAGAGAATGATGTTGCCCATAGGGGCGGAGTGTAGCACTAGTGTTTCGCGCCGGAAGAGGTGAACGCATAAGGCCGGGCTCTTCATTTGCGAACGTTCAGGCGCGAAACGCATCCCGCCCTGTTCATGAACCCTCGCGTCGGATCCCTGCCTGAGGGCAAGCGGGCACGAAGTGCCCGGCCAGCCTACAGGCACGGTGTCTCGGCCGAAGGACTCTTGAATGAAGGGGTCCTCGGCAGATATTATGGGTGCCCTCAGACTCTGGCAACTTGTCAGGTTGTGGCTACATAGCGCTTTTGAAGGCGAGCGCAGTGCGAAATCCATACGATCTTCTGGTGGCGACTTTCCGTTGCTTGTTCAGGCCCTCGACAAACAGCGGTGGAGTACTCTCCTTGCGCACGACACCAGGCGAACAGAAGGTCCCGCCGGCCTCGCATGGAGCGGGCAATGTTCTTCATGGCTTCGATCCGCGATCTCATGACGCGGGTGCGACAGAGGCCGGGGTCGTGGGCAGCC
>JANTFM010000446.1 GCA_024763475.1 Acidobacteriota bacterium
CGGTCTTTGAGCCCGGCTGCCTGCTGCAGTTGGGCCCGCGAGCTGGGAGTCCTGGCGGTTTCCAGAATCGCGAGAACTTGCGGGGTGACTTGCAGGGTGACTTGCGGGGTGACTTGCGGGATATCCTCCAGGCTCGGCAAGATCTCGGCCCGGAATGTGACGAACAAGGCACCGGATCGCTCCTCGAACGTCGGGGGCTCAATGCCATGGCGCTCGCATTCCTCGATGACGCGGTTCGTGCCCCGGCCCCAGATCTCCACTGCCCCGGTTCGATGAAAGGTCTCGGCGATCAAGGGGTTGCGGAGGACAGACTGATGCGAACCTGAAAGCAATTCCACCGTGACACCGCGTGGGAGGCTGCCCACACTGCGGATCTCGACACGATCATCGAAGACGGCAATCGCCACATAGCTGCCAGGCTCCGAGTAGTCGCGATGCATGACCGCGTTCAGCAGAATCTCGCGCAACGCGGCCGGCGGAACCGCGAGACGGTCCTCCCGGTAGATCTTCCCTTCTGGAAAACGAGCCGCGAGCGGCAGAGTGCGGTCCAACCACGCCATGGCCTCACGAAGGATGCCGAAGGCATGGAGATGTTCCTGGCGGTTGTCCAGGATGTCGCCCGTGATCTTGGTCCCACGAAAACGGCCCATCTTGAGCATACCCTGGGGGTAGTCTGGCAAGAACCGCGTGCCGTAGAGGATCTGCGCGGCCTGGGTGATCACACCGTCGCGCCTGAGGCCAAGGCGATCGAGGATATCGACCACGTCGGCGCTCGTGCTCGCAGAGATGCGGCGTTGCTGGATTGCGGCCTCGCGGGTGCGCAGGATCTCTTCGTGGTCGAGGTCCTCGATGCCCACATCGACGGCGGGTTGGTTCTCCCAACGCCGACGCGCGTGGGCTCGCTCCAGCAACATTTGCTCGTAGCGGTCCTGCGGCATGACCGAGGTCGTGCTCTGCACCCGCTGGTACGCCCGGCCGTCGAAGGTGAACGGTCTCGCCTCGCCTTGTGCCCTCTCATACAGCACAATGACCTGCTTGCTCTCACTTGGCAGGTCCACGTATTCGACGTCTACGGGAGCCGGGGGCTCGAATCGATCCAGCATCATCGCAATCTCACGACGGGTCTTGTCCGAAACGATCTGGCCGACAATCTCGCCGTCGTCGGTCGCGCCAATGACAACCGTGCCGCCCTGACCGTTGAGGAATGCGCACAAGGTTCTGCCGGCCGGGTTGAGCTGACCGGTCGACCGCTTCAGCTCAAGGTTCTCGGACTCGCCGGCAGTGATCCGCTCTTGGAGGTCACTCAACGCACTCATACGTTCACCTGCCTATTTCGTCTCGCCAAACGAAAACCATCACCACCTCCCCCGGCGCCACTTGTCCCGATATGACGGCGGGTCAGCTCGTTCCGCGATGAACGTGCTGTCGTCCCCGCCCTTGATTCTGATTTTGCCTTTCAACCGGCCGTCCTTGCCGAGCTTGACGCTGGCAGTTCCCGACATCTGGTCGTACTCCCAGGCACCCTCCCAAGCGAAAGACACGCCGGTCTTGGTCGACCTGGCGTTCACATAGGCAAGGAGGTAGTGCATCCGCAGGCGATCACCAACGCCCGTGAGAGAGAGCAGAGCGGGGCCGAGGTCATCGAGGCCGTCGCTCACCCAGGTGCCGGTATCGATGATGCGCCACCAACCGCGATAATCAGCAGGGATGCTTGTCATCGCTTCCTCGCCATGGATTCAGACCGTCGTTCAGGGTCGTCCTCGGCCTCGACGTCGAGCGTCTGATCGAGCATTCGCACAACGTAATCCTGAATGCTCACATCCAGTTCCGCGCAGCGAATGCGCAATCGCCGGTGCATATCCAGAGCTAGACGGATGTGGATCTTCCTCTCGGCGGAACGTTCAACCATTGCGGTCGCCTCCGATGTGCCGTAGGTACATATGCGGCAACGGTATATACTGGCAGGCAGCAGATGTCAACTCCAGCCGTGGACCGAAAGGAGAGACGACCGCCATGCCATGGAGAAAGGTAACGGGCGACAAGCTCGAAGATCCGAACAACGAGGACGGGCCGACCTGACCGACACTCTGTGGAAGTCCGGTTCTTTGCGATGGTGGAGGCTGCGGGAATCGAACCCGATCCCGACGTTTTTCGTAAGTTGCGACGATGCAAGACTTTCGGTTCGAAATCACGGAGGGGGCAACGAGTTAACTCGTAACTTGTTGTCCCCTCCCGTCCCCTGCAGTCCTCCCCAGTCGTGGAGAGATAGTGGAAAGCGGCGGGAACGGTGTCCCGCCGTCCCGTTGCCTGGCGCCATTTTCTGCCACGCTGCCGACAGGACGTGAAGTGCGATCGCCACCGGCGCCGGGACGGCTCTCGAAGTGAGGGAAGCCTGCACACGAAAACCCGTCGTCCCTAGGCACTGATCCCGCAAGCGGGACAGGCTCCGCCCAAATCTGCCCCGGCAGGGTCCCCAGCGAACAACGCTCTCTCGCGTGCCAGCAAGCGCGCCATGTCCTGCAGAGCGAGTCTACCGGCCACGCCGGGCCAGGGAGTCGCCCCTCTACCGACTCGTCGAGGAGCACTACGAGACCTTCAAGCAGCTCTACGACGACCGCTTTGCCCGCTCCCACGGCTTCTGGCGCCCGGAAATCGACAGGACCTTGCTGGCCTTCCTCGACTGCGGCCTGCCGGAGCACGGCTTCGCGCGACTCCGCTGCGACCAGTGCCACAAGGAGCTCTTCGTCGCCTTCTCCTGCAAGACCCGCGGCTTCTGCCCTTCCTGCCAGGCCAAACGATCCGCCCGTCTTCGCCTTGGGTCTTCGCTCCGTTACGCCCGCACAGGTCGGCTACGCCGTGGCAGGCCCCTCTGGGCCGAGTGGGCTATCGACCACCTGCTTCTGCCGGTCCGCCACCATCAGTGGGTCTT
>JANTFM010000447.1 GCA_024763475.1 Acidobacteriota bacterium
GAGGGAGCCGAGATCCTGGGCGTCCGCGTTGGCGCCCATCACGCCGACAGACGCGTAGAGCATCCCGTCCGAGCCGAAGGCGAGGGCGCCGCCGAGTTCGGTCGCCGCCGGTGCGCCGATGTCATCGAGCACGATGAACGCCCCCGTACCCACGTCGCCGTCTGCGGTGTAGCGGACGATGCGATTGGTCTTCGGCGAGCTGTTCGTGAGGTACAAGAAGACATGACCGTTGCTCGAGAAGTTCGGATCCAGCGCGATTCCGAGCAGGCCCTCCTCCCCGCTGCTCGAAACGCTCAGGCTCACGAAAGGCTGAGCCAGCAGCACACCATCCTTGACGATTCTCACCTTGCCGGTCTTCTCGGCAACGAAGATCCGGCCATCCGGAGCGACCGCCAAGGCCTGAGGCTGATCGAGATCGACCGAGCGCACGACCGGCTCCAGCCGGTAGCCCGCAGGCATCACATCAGCCAGGACGGGAGCGATCGCCAAGCTACAGAGGCAGGCGATGAATACTCCCAACGCGACTCGTCTTGTACCCAGATTCATTTGCAACCCCTTCCTGAACAGAACACAGGCGTCCCGTTCCCGATTTGGCAACGCAAGGTCCGGCGGCGCACGCGACTCTGCACGATACGCCCGCGCAATGAGGGTCGGATTAGGAGCGTTCTTCAACTAATCCGGAGGAGCCCTGCCCTGGACCAAGCGCCAATGCAGCCCCCTCCAGCATGGGGGGTTGCATGAACATACCCGTAATTGTGCATAAAGTCAGTCGGGAATTTACGGTGTTTTTGGGATTCGGGAATCAGAAATGCTCTGCTGGGCCGCACAGAGGGAAACGTGGCGAGACACGGGGATCGCAGCGCGCGGGACGGCCGCCTTCTCGAGTCTCACGAGTCGGAGGATTTGGAGAAATACGAAGCTATATGAACTTTTTTGGACGGTGCGTCCAGGCTCCTAGACGGATCCCATGAGTCTCCCGCCCGCGTCGGCAGCCCGCCTCTGCAATACTGAATCTTTACAATTTTTCGTCAAGAAAGAGTAAAGCTGACCCGCCTGCGCCCTCCCGCCCGGCACCCGCAACCGGTTCTCCGCGATGCGGATCAAACCTGCAGCCGCCTTTTTGTCGTAGGGGTCTGCTGCCAGCAGGCGGCCGAAGATATGGGAGGGCATCTCCCAGCTGCCCTGCGCGAGAAGGGTCTCCGCAACGAGGAGCTCCTGGTCGCGGTCCAGACCAACCGAGAAGGCAGCCTGCCCGAGCTCCAGGTAGAGCTGCGCCGCCGGGCGCAGCTGATCGGCGGCGAGGAGGACGGGCCAGGCACGCTGCAGCTCGGCGACTGCCTTGTCGACCGCACCGACGCGCAGGTAGGCCTGGCAGAGCAACTGCAGAACCTGCGGGTTGGGCGCGAAGGCATCCCGCAGGCGCTCCAACTCGATCACCGTGCCCTGCGGGTTGGAGGAAAAGCCCCTGCGCAACCCGCCCACCCGGGCGGCCGCATCGGTCAACACGGGCGGAGCAACGCGCGGGGCGCCGGGGTTTTCTGAGAACGCGAGGGGCCCCTGGCGGGCGGCCAGCTCCTCGGGCGTTTCCACCTGGCGCTGCCGGCGCATCCAGAAGAACGCTCCGGCGAAGAGGGCGGCCATCGCGAGGGCGGCAGCGATCTGCAGGGGAACGAGATCCGAGGCATGGCGCACGGCGAAGGAGCGGGCCATCGCCTTGGCCCAGGGCAGCCCCGCATGCTTCCCCTTCCGGCCCGAGACCCGGACGGTATAGGTCCGATCCCCGTGGGGCAGGATCAGCTGGTAGCTGGCGCGTTCCTCACCCCGGTAGAGGGAAGAGACGGAATACCCTGCCCCTTCGTAGCCATCCACGACGAGAGTCTCGAGCTCGCCGGCCGTCTCGCAGGCACCTGAATCCGGCACGCAGCGCAGGTAGGTCTCCACATAGGCCTTGTAGGACGCCTCGATGTCCTCCCGGCTGAGCAGCTCGGAGTATTCGCTGATCGTGATCCAGTCCGGCTTGTCGCCACGCGGGTCATTGATGTAGCAACGCTGCCCGATCGGGCGTTTCCCAGCGATCAGCGAACGCGAGACCTCGCAGTTCGGATCGAAGGCGAAGCCATCGGGAATGTCATCGATCTGGGGCCCCTCGACCGGCGGGGCCAGGCAGCCTGTCGATGAGAGCGCCAGGATCAGCGCGAAGGCAGGGAGCAGACGCATCTAGAATCTCCGGTTCCATGGAAAAGCTAGTTTCCGGGCGGGATCCGCGTCCAGCCGGAAGCCGCCTCGCGATGGAAGCACCAGGCGCAGGAGAGGCAACGATAGAGGTTCAGCCCGGTGATCGAGAGCCAGGCACCCAGGAGGCTCACGTAATGAACGCCTCCCAGGTAGAGCAAGGGGACGAAGACGCCCAAGACACCCACGAGCATGTGCCGCCGCAGGAAGGCGAAGTCCCGGCTGCCGAAGAGCAGGCCGTCGTAGACATAGGCCATGGCGTTGATCGGCTGCGTGAGGGCGAGCACCCACCAGATCCCATCGAGCAGGCTCATCACCGCGGGATCGTTGGTGAAGATGCCCTGGAGCGGGCGGCGAAAGATCCCGTAGGCCACCGCGAACGCGAGCCCCGCCGCGGCGCCGAAGAGCAGCAGACGATGGGCGAGCTCCCTCCGCCACTCGGGCCGTCCGGCGCCCAGGTAGCGGGCGCCCAGCATGTTTCCGGTGATAGCGAAGCCGTCGATCAGGAAGGAGGAGAAGAGCCAGAGCTGGAGGGCGACCTGGTGCGCCGCCAGGGCCAGCTCTCCGAGGCGCGTGACGACGGCGGTCATCGCGGCGAAGGCCCCGACCAGGGCAGCCGTACGCGCGATGAGGTTCCCTGAGTCCGCAAAGGCCCGCCGCAGGACCTGGCGGGGCACGTGGAAGCGGCCATCGAG
>JANTFM010000448.1 GCA_024763475.1 Acidobacteriota bacterium
AACGACGCATAGATGGTCGCGAAGATCATCCAGGATCTCGGTGAGTCGTTGTTAAGCACCGCGTAGACTTGAAAGACTCCGAAGATGCCGAAACTGATCAGCGTGACGCGCCGGTTGAGGGTCCACTCCCGTAGAAGGAGGCTATGCAACATGGTCGAGGCTCCTCTCCATGAGGACCATCACGTCCTCTAGCGTCGCCCGGTCGGTGGTGACCTTCTCGCCAAAGTGGCGCCGCACCTCGTCCGCGCGAGAGCTCAGGGCTTCGAAGCCGTGTTCACGAACGCGAACTCCCTCGAAGAGCGCGCGGCTCTCGTCGTTGAGCGTCTCCCGCCCTCCCTTGACCACGACGAAGCGGTCGAGCACCTCGTCCTTCGCCTTCGAGAAGACGAGACGACCTTCCTTGATGAAGGTGATGAAGTCCGCGGTCTTCTCGAGATCCGAGGTGATGTGCGTGGAGAAGAGGACCGAGACCCGCTCGTCCAGAAGGAGCCCGGAGAGCAGGCCGAGCAGTTCACGGCGGAACAAGGGATCGAGCCCCGCGGTCGGTTCATCGAGGATCAGCAGCTCGGGTTCGTGAGACAGCGCCAGTGCCAGGGCGAACTTGGTCTTGGTGCCGTGGGAGAGCTTCTTGAACTTCTTATCCAGCGGCAAGGAGAAGTGGTCGGCCAGTTCACGGAAACGCGCCTCGTTCCAGGTCTCGTAGAAAGGTGCGGTTGCGGCTTTCAGATGCTTGAGTGCGATGTCCTCATGAAGACGCGGCTCGTCGGGTACGAAGCCGATCCGGGACCGCACTTCCTTTTCGTGCTTCAGGTGGTCGAGGCCGAAAAGGCGGATGGCGCCCCCATGGCTCCGAATGAGGTTCAGCGCCAGCTTGATCAGGGTCGTCTTGCCCGCACCGTTGGGCCCGATCAGCCCCATGATGTAGCCCCGGGGCAGGGCGAAGGACATCGGCTCGAGGGCGAATCCCTTGTAGCGTTTCTCGATGCGGTCGAACTCCAGTGCGTACTCCATTGTCAGTCTCCCTCTGTGTAGAGGAGCCGCAGCATCTCGTTGAGTTGTTTTGGGCTGACCCCGAGCAGCTGGGCCTGATCGACGGCCTCGGCCAGCTTCTCCTCCACCGCCTGCATCTTCTTCTCGCGGAGGAATTCCGGGTTCTGGGCGGCGACGAAGGTGCCCTTGCCGCCGACCGTGTTCAGCAAGCCCTCCCGTTCGAGCTCGTCGTAGGCCCGCTTCGTCGTGATCACACTGATCTGCAGGTCCCGCGCCAGCGCCCGGATCGACGGCAGCAGCTCCCCCTCCGTTAGATCCTCACTGAGGATCTGCTTGCGGATTTGCTGCGCGATCTGCTCGTAGATCGGATCTGGCGAGGCGTTGGAGAGCACGATCCTCATGCGGGGTGCTCTCTGTGACAATTGTATTGTTTGTAATGAGTGTGCATATTCGATATATACACATAAAACGAAGTCCGTGCAAGACTAAATTCGTGTTTCTACGGGAGGAAATGAGCTTTAATCCGCTTTTCATGTCTCATCAGCGGATCAGGCTGAAAGCCGATTCTTGGGTGTTGTGTCTGCGGATGGGGTTGCGCTGATCAGTTGCAGGGTGTGCCTGAGGGGGGCCGCCGTGTGCCCTTCGGGCCTTCGCCAAGATCTCCTTCGCCGTAGCTGTTGGAGGCCGCCACCAGGTAGTAGCTCGATTCGCCATCATCAAGATCGTCGATCTGAATCTCGTTCAGCGTGACTGCGCAGCCCTCGGGCACCGGAAGGTGATCGTAATTGCCCTCAGCCAGCGAATTGATCATCCCGCGATACACGTTGTAGTGGTCCACTCCATTCGCTGCTTGATCCCAAGTCAGGAGTTGCCGGGTCTGATCGAGTTTGCTGTGGGAAAGACCTTCAACCGCGGCCGGAATGAATAGCCCGTGGTTGCGTGGATCGGCAAAGCCGTACCCGATTCCCGGATTCCAACGGCCGTAGGACCAGGGTCCCGCCGAGGGCTCTGTCAGGCCGGCTCCCCCAAGCCCGTAGTAGGTCTCGGTCCCGGCATCTGCTGGCCGGTAGTACCGCACCTCGAAGTGAAGATGCGGACCGCCGACTGTTCCAGAGTAGAGGTGTCTTGAGACCAGCATCCCCTTGGTGACCGGCTGCCCATCCATGAACAGCGAATCCGCTTCGTCCAGGTCCAGATCGATGTGGGCGTAAAGTGTCACCATGGTGCCCAGGAGTTCTCCCTGCTCGCCAAGCACGCTCTTGGTGATCGCCAGATAATGCCGGTACTTATCAGCATCCCGGAAGGTCGTGGCCACCCCATCGTGGGCTGCATACATCGGCATCTCTGTGGCCCCGCCATCGAGATGCAGATCGATCGCCGCGTGGTGCTGTCCCGTGCCTCCGGGTCCCTTGCCCGCGCCAAACTCCCCGTTGGCAGGTGTGCTGTAGCTGGGACGGACCCCCGTGGGATCCTCAAAGGGGTGGTGCATACGCTCGAGCCGAGCGTGGTGCACGAACGTGTTCACTTCTTCCCGAAACGGATCGCCCTGGCCGCCGTGGTAGTAGCCGGGAGTGAGAAGGTCATCAAATCGCCCGTCTTCGTTGTCGTCGTAAGCGAAGGTGGCACCCGACACAAGAACACCGGCAAGCCCCAAAAGCAGGGCAAACCATCTGCAGGCAAAAGGACTTCGGCGCCAGACGAGGATCAAACCCCAGGGCTCTCCATGGGCAAAAGGTACTCATAGTCTACCCAGTGGACCATCAAAAGCTGCGCTCAAATGACGCGCCACCATCAGACAGGTTGACGAGAGGATAGGAAACTGCATCGGGGTATCGTCTTCTCATGAGGCCTGCCAGGGATCGGTGTATGTGTGTCCGTTCCGGGTGTGAGGGGGATCATCAGTGGCTGCGAGCCGGT
>JANTFM010000449.1 GCA_024763475.1 Acidobacteriota bacterium
AGGATCCATCGAGAGCGGATCGAAGCTTCCGAAGAAGGCTCCCCGGCTGGTGATTCTCGCGAGCACACAGGCCCCCGGGAGGGTGGCTCATGTGGCGCGCGCACTTTCGAAGGACTCCCGGATGAAGGGTAAGTTCCTGGCGATCTGGAGCCTCTCCGGCCACCTGCGGCCTGACCTTCCGGGCTCCCTACTCGAGACTGGGATTCTCGCGGGCGTTGGCCTTGCGAGCCGCGAGCCGCTGGAACACGCCGAGCTCCCCGGCGTCTTTGTCGCGTTGCGGGAATCGCTAGAACGCGGCGATCCGCTGCGGCATCCGGAGGATCTGGACGGCCCGTTCACCTGGTTCTACTGAGCGGGTCGCGCTCTCGCTTGCCGAGCGCCGAACGCGGCACTCCCGTGACTCGTTGAACGACCGAGTCGCGGGTCGCGTGACACGCGCGGAAGCAAGAGACCCTCCTTGGGTTCAAGTGGTTCTACTGAGCCCGCGAACGGCCTCGGGCGGGGCACGGGACGGGCGAAGCCCGGGCGGCCGCAGTCGCGTGGTCGCCAGCGGCTTGTCCGCCGTCTTCTACAATGCAGGCTCCAATGATTTCGAAGAAGCGTGAGCAGACAGCGGGGTCGTCTCCGACACGAGGAAGCGCTCCATGAGCTCCGCTCGCAGCTGCTTACCTTCGATCGCCGCTTCGAGATCCGTTCGTTGGAGACGGCCTTCTTCGACCGAGAGCGCCAACTGGAACTCCCAGGCCCAGCGCAGGGGATGCAGATCGTTCTTCCAGGGGTGCCACGGCTCACAGGAGAAGCGCATTGCGGCGGTGTCGATCCGGAGTTCGTCGCGGCAGCTCCACTCGTCGGGCAGGAGCGCCACACCGGAGCTCTCCGAGGGTCGCAGGCGCTCGGCGATCCGCTCGATCCCTTGATCGAGCTGGTCGAGCATTGCCTGGGGATCCCATTGCGCCTCGGCATTGTCGATCAGCATCGGGGCGAGAGCGCCGTCTCGAGCCACGAGAGCCTTCGCGCCGTTCATCGGCAGCTCCCATAGCTCGGCCAGATCGCGCAGGAGGAGCAGCGAAGGCTCGACGTAGAGCGAACGGCCGCGAAACCCGCTCAGTAGCGGGATCAGGAGGATGGCGAGGGGCTTGGGCAGCCTCCGGGCTTGCGGGCCCAGAACCTCCGCAAGCTTGTCGGCCAGGTTGAGAAACTCAACTCGCCGGCCGCACAGGCGCTCGATCTGATGGCGCAGAACCTGGGCCGGAATCCCTTCCCCCTCGGAGTGCGCGAAGAACACGCGCAAGGGGTCCTCGTGGAGTGTTGGGATGGCCCTGGGGCTCGCGGGTACAGGGAGGCCCGGAGGAAGACGGCGGCCCGCACGCTCGAGGAAGGCATGCGCCGCTTTGATTTGCTCCGCAAAGGTCGCGGCGGACTCTCCGCTCTCCGCGATGAAGGACCTCGTGAAGGGATGGCCCTCCGCCCGGCGTCGAAGATAACCGGTACTGCTTTCCTCTCGCAGCAGCGATCGATAGGCGCCGTGCTCCTTGGACAGCACGGCCAGCGCCTCGCGGCTCCTCTCGAGCGCAGCGCGGAGTGCGCCCGCGCCGAGCGGGGGCGCTTTGCTCACCCGTTCCGCCAGGCTCAACGGGGCGCAGCGCTCCATCTGGCTTGCCGTAGAGGGGGACCAGTCGATGACCCGGGACCCGCTGCTCTCAGCAACCCGCGTAAGGACTCGTTCGCTTCTGCGCGCTGCCGCCAACCAGTTCCAGTCCTCATCCGCGGATCCGTGGAAACCCACTCGGTGCACGGTCTTCGCGCCGAGAGCGATCGCGCAGATGACGAGGGGCAGCTCCGGCCCCCAACGGAAGGACAGCACAGCTCCGGGATCTCCTTCCGGAAGAAGGAAGGCGCAACCGGTATGACCGAGAATCAGCTGTCCCGCTGCGGGTATCCTCCACCAGGCTGGATGGCTGTCCGGTGTGATCGCGAGCACACTGCCCGCCAGCGCCTTGGACATCGGCACTGAGGGCGGGACGGACTTGCCGATGACCACGAGTTCTGGCACCAGTCCGCGGCCGGCGAGTTCGAGGGCGAGCTCTGGAGTGGTCACGATCCCACTGTGAGGCTGAATCGCTCGGAGTTCCGCAAGGGTCTGGTCGTCGGGCAATGTGGCGACGGCGACGATCTCCCGCTCGCTCCAGCTACCGGCCAGGCGGGCGATGGGGGGCCACTGCGGCATCTCGCCCACGGTCGAGGCGATCCTCTCCCACTTGGACCCATCGACGGAACGTGGAGCGAAGGACAGGGTACCGGCGTCGACGACTTCCTGGACGATCTCGAGGAATCGTTCGCGAAGACGTGGCTCCCGTGCAGCAAGGGCGGGGTTCTCCACTGTCGCCAGAGAGTCGGCCTGCCGGCACGCCTCGATCAGCCGAGCCTGGAAATCGGCAAGATCATCCTCGATCTCGATCCCTTCCAAGAGACCCCATTCGCTGGCGATGATCTCTCTTGCCTTCTCAGCCATTCCAGGCAGCGGTTCCCAGGCAATCACCCGGCAGCCGGGGCTGAGGTGACGCGCCCCCGCGCCTGCGTACCCAAGCCCGAGACCGAAGAGGGCGACGACTTCGGGCCGCCTGCCCTCGAGATGCAGCACATCCTGGTAGGGCTGATCCGGGTCGTGCCAGGGTACGGCGTCGACGAGGAGGGTAGGGCAGGCTCCGGTCTGGTCGTTGCCCGGGACGATCTCGAGGATCGGATGGTCTTGAGTCTGGGGATGGTCGTGACTCGGCGAATTGTCAGCGATACGTGATTCAGGCATGAAGAACTCCTCTCGGCGAGATGCCGGAGCCGAGTTCCCTTCAAGATTCATGCCGCAAGGAATCATAGCGAAT
>JANTFM010000450.1 GCA_024763475.1 Acidobacteriota bacterium
TGCTTGATCTGCCCTATGAGACACCCACGCTCCACGAAGTCGTCTTCTCCGACCGCAGCCTGCAGAAGGCCACGGGTATCAAGACGATGGATATCGCCAAGCGCCTGATCGATTTCGGCTTCCACCCCCCGACTGTATATTTTCCGCTCGTCGTATCTGGTGCACTCATGATCGAGCCCTCCGAGACGGAGAGCCGCGAGGAGTTGGATCTTTTTGTCGACGCCGTCGTGCAGATCTGCGGTGAGGCGGTGGATGACCCGGATAGGGTCACCGGCGCGCCCTGGAACGCTCCGATGAGGCGTCTCGACGAGGTTCGGGCGAATCGCAAACTCATCTTGCGCTGGGGAGACGACGCCTGAGACCGCCACAGCATCCCGGCACGGAAATCCATCACCTGTTTCGCCGGCCCTCGGGGCCCCTGGTGGCGTTGGGCCTCCTCCGCATACTCCCGGTATACCGTCGTCGGCCCGTCTTGCCAGGACCACGGGTGGCTTGCCGAAACACGCAACGGATTTGCGTGTCGGGATCCTAGCATCCCGATACTGGCGGATTCACGATCGTGGTGGTGCGCCAAAAGATGGCAGAGGCAGCCCTGCCCGCAAGCAGAGGGTGCGCAATTGTTCATAGGGCAGTCCGATGACGTTGCTGACGGAGCCGCGGATCTCCTCCACGAACCACCCCGCAGCGCCCTGGATGGCATAGGCGCCGGCCTTGTCATAGGGTTCGTCACTTGTTAGATAGGCACTGATCTCCTTGGCGCTCAGGTCTGCAAAGCGGACCTTGGTCGAGGAGAGCGCCTCCGAGAGCACACCTTCGCGATCAATGAGGCTCAGGCCGGATGCGACCTCGTGCCAGCGTCCGGAAAGCATCTCGAGCATTCGCCGGGCGTCCTGTCGACTCTCCGGTTTTCCGAGGATCGTGTCATCGACCAAGACCGACGTATCGGCCGCCAGGATAACGCGCCCCGGGAAGAGTTCGCTTGCTCGCATCGCCTTCGTGCGGGCCAGTCTCAGGACCGCCTGTGCTCCGCTCTCTCCTGCGAGGGTCTTTTCATCGATGTTCACCGGCCGTACCTCGAAAGGCAAGCCGATCATCTCCAGTAGTTCCCGGCGGCGCGGCGAGGCCGACGCGAGAATCAATCTTTGGGGAGGCGGGTTGAGCTTGCCATTCACAGTGAACTCCTTGCCTGACGGGTTGTCTTACCAAGAGCTTTCTTTGCGGCGGAGCGGTAGAACCCATATTCTTTGACCCATGCTAACCCGGACTCCTTAGATGCCGGGTGAGAGCTATGAACACTCCATCGTCCGCGACTCTACTTGTGACGTGCGAGTGATGGAATGCTGGCCCAGATGAGGATCTCCTTGATACCAGCAACGCAGGCCAAGGCCCGTCACAGGCTCCCCTTACAGCGGGGAGGGGTTGGCTGGATCGTCCTTCTGTCGGCAGGCCTGTTAGCCTGCTCGGTCCTGATCTCGGCGCCGCGCGCCTCGCAGCGGCAGCCCCACGTCATCATTCTCGGCACGGGTGCTGTCAATGGCTTTGTGGATCAATGTGGATGTGCACGCTATCCACTCGGTGGTTTCGACCGCCGCGCCGGATACGTGTCGTTTCTCCGTGAGAAGTGGCCCCGCTCCGTGCACGTGCTGCTCGATGTCGGCAACTTTTCCGAGCGCGCCGGTGCGGGGGGCGACGTCAAGACGCGAGGTGTGATCAAGGCGATGAACCGGATGGGATATCGTGCGGCCGGGGTGGGTGAGAGGGACCTTGCTGGTGGTCTGGACCACTTTGATTCTCTCGGCGCTTCCGCACACTTCCCGTTCTTGTCCACGAATCTCGTGCGAAAGAAGAGTGGTCTCCCCTGGCGGGAGCCGGCCACGATCATCGTCGCCGGGCAGCTCAAGATCGGCGTCCTTTCCGTGACACGTTACAACCCGAGCCTACGTCTCGGAAGCGTTGATGGTGAGCGTATTGTCAGTGAACGCCCCCAGGTGGCCTTGGAGCGAGAACTCCCCTCGTTGCGTAAAGAGTGCGACCTCATCGTTCTGATGGCGGCACTTCCGCTCGAAGATGCGCGGGTCTTGGCGCGTCAGGTCGAAGGCATAGACCTGATTCTCGGTGCCCACGGGGAACAGATCACGTATAGCCCCATGATCGAAGGACGAACCCGGATCATCTACGGCGGTCACGAAGGGAAGCACTTCTCTCAGATCGAGATCTATCGGGGATTGACCGGGGCGCTCTCGATTGAGGTGACGACGGTACAGCTTCGGGAGACGATCAAACCGGATCCCGTCATGGAGCGGCTGATCGTGGAGGTCCTTGCAGAGGCTCAGGAGGCCGAGCAACTCCACTTGACCGCGATCGATCCGAGTGCCGGTGCCTCTGGATCCTCCTCTCGTTTCGTCGGATCGGGTCGCTGCTCCGCTTGTCACAGCGACATCATGCTTGAGTGGTCCGAGAGTCGGCACGCAAAGGCGATGGCCACCTTGGAACGGCGCGGCAATGCGGGTACGAAGCCCCAGTGCATCTCGTGCCACGTGACGGGTTACGGCGAGCCTGGGGGGTTCACCAGTGCCGCGAAGACACCGCACCTCCTCAACGTCGGGTGCGAGTCTTGCCACGGTCCCGGAGCGTCCCATGTCGCCAATCCCGAGCGAGCCTACGGCAAGATCACGCTGTCGACCTGCACGGGATGCCACACAAGCGTCATGGATCCCGACTTCGATTTCTACTCGGACCGGGTCGCCGTGTCCCACTCCGATCGATGATGGGGCTAGCCCGGAATATGCATGAGCCCTTCGGCCGAAACAGCGTATCTGCACACTGGCCGGGCCCTTTCGGGCCCTCGCACCCGTACTCGGCTCAAACAG
>JANTFM010000451.1 GCA_024763475.1 Acidobacteriota bacterium
CATGATCCCGGTCCGGCTGGTCCACTACGCCTGCTCCAATCATCCGGTGAAACGCCGAAATTCCGGAAAGGGTTACAGGGGATCCCCGGTCAATCAGCGCTCAAACTTCTTATACTTGATCCGGTGGGGGCGATCTGCGTCGTGTCCGTATCGCCTGCGGTAGTCTTCCTCGTACTCCTGGTAGTTGCCTTCAAAATACTCGACATGGCTTTCGCCCTCGAAAGCGAGGATGTGCGTCGCAATGCGATCCAGGAACCAACGGTCGTGGCTGATGACCACGACGCATCCGGAGAAGTCGAGCAGGGCGGCCTCGAGGGCCCGCAAGGTGTCCACATCGAGGTCGTTGGTCGGCTCGTCGAGCAGGAGGACGTTGGCGCCTTTCTTCAGCATTCTCGCGAGGTGGACCCGATTGCGCTCCCCTCCGGAAAGCACGCCGAGGGTTTTCTGTTGGTCGGCGCCCTTGAACGCGAACGAAGAGACGTAGGCGCGCGAGTTGACTGTGCGCGGGCCGAGGGTCAGTGTTTCCGCGCCCTCCGAGATCGCCTGCCACACGGTGCTGTCGTCCTCTAGAGCATCCCGGCTCTGGTCGACGTAGGCCAGCTTTGCCGTGGACCCCACCTTGAGCCGGCCCTTGTCCGGTTGCTCCTCGCCGGTCAGCATTCTGAAGAGGGTCGTTTTGCCTGCGCCGTTTGGCCCAATCACCCCCATGATGCCTCCCCGCGGCAAGCGGAAGGAGAGATCGTCGATCAGCAGTCGCTCGCCGTAGCCTTTGCATAGCCCTTCGGCCTCGATGACAACGTCTCCCAAGCGCGGGCCCGGGGCGACGAAGATCTCCACCTTCTCCGGAAGACGTTCCATTTCCTCGGAGACGAGTTTCTCGTAGGCGCTCAGTCGGGCCTTGCTCTTCTGGTGCCTTGCGCGTGGCGTCATGCGGATCCACTCGAGTTCCCGTTCGAGAGTGCGGTGATGGGCCGCCTGCGCCTTGCCTTCCTGCTCCAGGCGCTTCTGCTTCTGGTCGAGCCAAGAAGAGTAGTTGCCTTCCCAGGGTATTCCCTGGCCGCGGTCGAGCTCGAGGATCCATCCCGCGACCTTGTCGAGGAAGTAGCGGTCATGGGTCACGGCGACGACGGTGCCGGCATAGTCCCCAAGGAAGCGCTCGAGCCAGGCGATGGACTCGGCATCGAGATGATTCGTGGGCTCGTCGAGCAGAAGGAGGTCAGGCTTCTGCAGGAGAAGCCGGCACAGGGCGACACGACGGCGCTCTCCGCCAGAGAGCGTGTCGACCACGGTCTCGGCAGGGGGGCAGCGCAAAGCGTCCATGGCGATCTCGAGAGTCGTGTCGAGGTCCCACGCCCCGGCGACGTCGATCTGGTCCTGCAGCGTGCCCTGCTCGGCGAGCAGACGTTCCATTTCTTCGCCATCCAGCGGCTCGGCGAAGCGCTCGGAGATCTCGTCGAACCTGTGGAGTAGCGCGCGGATCTCTGAGACCCCTTCCTCCACGGCCTCCTTTACGGATAGACCCGGCTGAAGCTGTGGCTCCTGCGGAAGAAAGCCGACACGGGCCCCCTTTCCCAGGAAGGCCTCGCCGAGGAACTCGGTGTCCTCGCCGGCCATGATGCGCAGGAGCGAGCTCTTGCCCGATCCATTCGCGCCGAGAACGCCGATCTTGGCGCCCACGAAGAACGAGAGCCAGATGTCCTTGAGGATCTGGCGCTTCGGGGGCACGAGTTTGCCCAGCCCCTTCATGGTGTAGATAAAGTCCGGCATCAGCATGTCTCCAGGGGATTCAAGGACTCGGCCTTCTTCCCATCGCGCTCTTGGTCGTAGTGAAACACAAGGAGGTGTCCGGCCTGCAGACGGATCCTGGCGCTTGTGCCTCGAAGTTGGTTGCTCAGTCCCCGCGGTGAGCCGGCAGGCAAATCCTCGTCTTGAAGTGGATACTCCAGCCCAGTTGTCGATACGCCGCGAGCGGTACCGCCCAGAGGGAGCAGTGAGACCGTATCCCCAGCGGCCCCCACCAGGTGCACTTCGCGCTCCTTGTGCAGCGCGTGCGCCTCCATGTTCAGGCCAAAAAAGGTTGTACGCGTCCGTTCGAAGGTGGGGGAAACAGCCAGCATGAGGTTGGCCAGTGCATGATCCTCGCGCCCTCCGAAAGCGCCGAAGACCAGCAGTTCCCCGGCGCCACGGGCCGTCGCCTCGCGGAATGCGAGTTCAAGATCGCTTTCGTCCTTCCGGGCGCTGAAGCGGAGGAACTCCACCCCTTGCTCAGTGAGTTGCCCAGCGAGTTCCGGGCTGAGGGAGTCAAGGTCTCCGATGACGAGGTGGGGCGGCACGCCAGAGGCGACACAGTGTCGTGCGCCTCCATCGGCCGCGATCACCAGCGTGCCTCGGGTGGCGCAGGCCCGGAGGGTCTCCGGGCGGGAGAACGTGCCCGAGGCGATGATCAGCGCGCGCACGGTGGTTTCACGAACGCCTCGAGAAGCGCTGGGAGCGCCTCCAGCGATTCGATGTGGGCGTCGGCTTGCGCAACCTCGCTGTGGGCGACCCACGGAGTCTTGACAGCGATGCAGAAGAGGTCGGCCGCGCGCGCTGCACGAACGCCATGCCCGGAGTCTTCTACGACTGCGACCTCGTGCGCGTTCAGGCCGAGGCGGTCCAACGAGAGCTCGTAGACCTCCGGGTCGGGCTTGAGATGGCCTACGCTCTCTCTCGTGAGAACGAACTCGAAGGCGTCTCGCACACCGTGCCGCGCCAGGACGTCCTCCGCGCAGGCGCGGTCAGATGCCGTGGCCACGGCGAGGCGCAGACGTCTGTCGTGCAGCCAGCGCAGACTCCGCCTC
>JANTFM010000452.1 GCA_024763475.1 Acidobacteriota bacterium
GCGCCCAGCGCCGATCGCGCATGCAGCAACGCTGGACACGATGCCCCGACCGAGGGCGGGTGTCAATCGCCGCGCGCCAAGAAACACCCATATCGGGTTACCAGTGAAGATGGAGGTCTTCCGCTCCCTCACGCGTACCGCAACTTGTTCCCGTTATGCCGCAGGAACAGATATAGTCACCCATCGCGCACATAGCGTCACATGTCATCCACTCACAGCAACCCCAGCAAAGGCTATTGGTGCAGCAAACCGACGCGTTTCCGCTCGCCTCCTTGCAGCAGTATGATTTCGAGGCACTGAACCCGGATCCGCGACAATCTCCGCCTTCGCAAGGCTCTTCGGCGTCCGACGAAACCCGTGTCCCGGAAGGGGAAGCGCCCATTGTCGATGCCGGCGAGCCGGCATCCAGAGACGCCGCAGCTAACTCAACCGCCACTTGGTTCAGCGCAATGACCCGCGCAGCCCCGTCACTGATCGTCCATTCCGCCGCCTGGTGGTTGAAGACCATCTCCCCCGTCTCGCCGTCGAAGACATCAGTGAGCCGGTAGACTTCACCTCCACTGATGCTCTCCAACTGAACGTGCATCCCGTCTTCACCCCTCCAATCCGCCAGAATCCCCCCGCTCTCTGTGGTCGCTACTGTTGCGAATCCGACCAAAGAAGCCGATGCGTCGTACAGCGAGACGAGAATCCCGGAACCACTCGTCTCCTTCGTGTACGTGCTCACGCCGTTGCTCGCCATCTCAGGCGATGCAGGGTACGAAGTCTGCGCCCACGCCAGGGATCCTGTGACGGCGCAAAGCAACACCACGATCGCCACCATCAGGACAGTCGAAGTACGTCCAGCTGGTGCGGCACGGAGTACCCCGCGGAACCTCATCGACAATCGCCTCGAACCGACTCGACTAGCTCTAATGCTCACAGTCTCCTCCTCTGCTCTGTGCGCCGCGAGCGCGTTTCCCGATAGCGGGAGGAGCCATCGCGCTCGCGGCTTCTTCTCGTTGCAAGCAGACGCCGGAAAACGAAAACGAACAATCTATTCCGAAAACGCGGATCCGAATTCGCAGACGGAGTTCTGCTGGGTTTTCGGAAACACCATGATGCGCACGAGTTAGGGTGTGTGGCGCGGCGTTTCGCCGGGCAACTCACCGATTGGCTTTAGCTGTCAGCACAGCTCCGCGAACGAAGCGGCACGCCTGGCTGCCTCTGCAACTCGCAGTTCTTCGGACCGTTGACCCTGAAAGGCCGCGCGTAGTACATTGGCGCCTACGCTTAGCTGGTGTCTGTGATTCTGGAGGGTTTCCATGCGGGGAGGGCGCGAGGAAGCAGGAATTGGCCGGGTGCTGCGGGGGTTGCGGCTCGAACGCGGGCTTGTCTTGGCGGATCTCGATGCACTCTCGGCAGAGCGTGGATACAGGCTTTCCAGGGCCCGTCTGTCGGAGATCGAGCGCGGCGAGGCGCCGATCAAGCTCCACGACCTCGTGGTCCTCGGGCATCTCTACGGAATTGATCCGGGCGACCTGCTCCTCGAAGCGGAGACGGAGGCGGTCGCGCCTGCTGGAGTCGGCGACAACGAGGAATCTCCTGATGAGTTGTTCGAGAAGGGCAAGTCTCTGTACTATCTCGGCAAGCCGCTCGACGCCGCCTGGAGCTTTGATGCTGCGGCCCGTGGCCGAGACCCAGTGGAGCGAGATGCGCGCTGCCTGATGCTCACCTCCGCGGCTCACGCGTATGAACGCGCCGGGATGATGCGCCTCGCGCTAAGGAGGGGCCAGCAGGCGCTCGATGTCCTGGAGGAGGACGCACCCACACGGACCAGGGCTGTCGCGAAGGTCTGCATCTTGCTCTGCCATTCTGGCGCTCGTGGCAGGGCATACCTCTACCTGACCTTCATCAGCAGAGCCATTGAAGAGACAAGAACACGCGATCGGGTATTACACGCAACACTTCTGCATCAATACAATGTTGCGCTTCATCTCCTGGGATCCGACGCCGATGTGTCGATCGAGGACATGGAGCAGGTCATCGCGTTTTTCCATGAAATTGGGTTGCCCGACCGCGCCGCACGAGCGAGTTCCTTCACCGCGAAATCCTTGGCGGTCCTGGGACAGATTGAGCGCGCCCTGGAATTCGCTCGGCAAGGAGCGGAACTCGCAGATGAGGAAAAGAACGTAGACGCCTCGCTCTTCGCGCGGCTCGTGCTTGGCAGATGTCTATCGGCTCGTGCCGAGTACGAACAAGCCGAACATGTGCTGCGCCAAGTTGTCACCGTTGCTGAACCCCTTGGGCTTCAGCGGCCTCTCGATGACGCATACGAGCTGCTTGCTGAAATGGCGAGCAGGCTTGATCGCCCTGTAGATCAGGAGAAGTGGCGAAGAAAGAGGGGCAAGCTACGTAGGACCGACGGTCACCCCAAACCACAGCCGCCGATTTCTCCGTTTCGACCGGGAGACTCACTATGAACAGGCACCTCGGTCTTGCCCTTTGCGGCATTCTGCTCTTTTTGCCATCCGGGACGTCGAGTCTCTCTGAAGTCTCTGTGGACCTGAATGCACAAGACCACGCCCTCTCCCTCGCACTGCTTGCTGGCGGCGAGGATCCGGAGCCTTGGCCCATCGCCCGCCTCCACATCCCCCTATCACAAATTCTCAACCCCGACGGCGGATACGGACCGTATCCGGATGGCTCTCCCTCCCTCGGGTGGGATCCGATTGACAACACACCGGAAGTCACCTGGGCCCGTCACGATGGCGACGACTACGAGATCGTCATCTCCCGCTGGTGGAACGACCAGTGGACCACTCCGCAGACCTTGACTACAAACGAAGTG
>JANTFM010000453.1 GCA_024763475.1 Acidobacteriota bacterium
CTGCGTCCTTGATCATGTCCGCACCCGTGCGAAGGCCCCCATCCGGCCTGCGTCCTTGATCATGTCCGCACCCGTGCGGGGGTTCTCCTTCCCAGCGGCTGCTACGGAAGGGTTCTCAGGACGGCGCGCACGGGAGATGCGTCGAATCCCGCGAGCTTGAGTGGCAGCGCGATGAGTTCGTAGATTCCCTCCGGCACCTCATCCAGTGCAAGCCCTTCGATGGTGGCGATTCTGTACTCGATGCAGGCCAGATGCGCGGGGAAGTCCTGGGAGTCCGCCGGGTCGACGCTCGGCGTGTCGAGCCCGACGAGACGTCCTCCCTGGGCGTGGATCGCCTCGATCAGCGAGCGGGAAAGCGCAGTGAAGGGAGCCGTCGGATCGCCAGCATAGCTTCCGGTGGCGAAGAGCACGCGCGGCGCGGCCAGCGGGACGGGCAGCATCTCAGGCCTGATGAGTCGAGGAGGTCCCGCCGGAACGCGAATCAACTGGCAGGGTCCGAGGTAGGATTCGAGTGGCACCTCATCGATGGTGGCTTCACCGCGCCCAAAGTGAGCCGGCGCATCGCTGTGAGCGCCGATATGCACCGTGGTCCTCAGGGTGGAGACCGTGCAGGGATCACCCGCCTCAAGGGAGGCGCGCAGGTCGCGAGTCAGCGGCGTGTCGCCAGGCCAGACCCTCGTCTCGGAAGATAGCAGGGGGGAGACATCGTAGATCATGGCAAGATGATAGCCGATCAATCAACGATGGGAGGCCAAATGGAATACAGGTACTTGGGATCTTCGGGACTGCAGCTCTCGGCCCTGTCCTTCGGGGCGTGGGTGACCTTCGATCAGCAGATCGGAGAAGATACCGCCACCGAATGCATGGTCGCGGCCCGAGAGGCTGGCGTGAACTTCTTCGACAACGCGGAAGTCTACGCGGAGGGGCGTGCCGAGACGATGATGGGCGAGATCATTCGCAAGCTCGGCTGGAAGCGCTCCGATCTCGTGCTTTCGACCAAGATCTTCTGGGGCGGAAGCGGCCCCAACCAGAGGGGGCTCTCCCGCAAGCATATCCTTGAGGGCGTGTCCGCGGCGCTGGCTCGATTGAAGACCGACTACATCGACCTGGTCTATTGCCACCGTCCTGATCTTCACACGCCGGTGGAGGAGACGGTTCGCGCGATGTCCTACCTGGTGGACCAGGGCTACGCGCTCTACTGGGGCACGAGCGAGTGGAGTGCGGTGCAGATCATGGAAGCCTGCTCGGTCGCGCGTCGCGAGCACTTGGTGCCCCCGACGATGGAGCAGCCGCAGTACAACATGTTTCACCGTGAACTCGTAGAGCGGGAGTACCTTCCGCTCTACCGCAGTATCGGCTTAGGAACGACCATCTGGTCTCCCTTGGCGAGTGGGCTCCTGACCGGCAAGTACGACGACGGGGAGCCCGAGGGAACCCGGAGTTCACTCCAGGACTACGACTGGCTGCAGGAGCGCTTGGTTGGCCCGGAAGGAGAGGCAAATCGCGAGACCGTGCGCGCGCTGGCGCCGGTCGCGGAGCAGCTCGGTTGCACACGGGCTCAACTCGCGCTCGCCTGGTGTCTAAGGAACCCTCACGTGAGTACCGTGATCACCGGTGCTTCCAAGCCGGAGCAGGTCGTCGAGAACATGGCCGCTCTCGAGCTTGCGCCGCAGCTTGACGGCGAGGTCATGGAGCGCATCGAGGCCATCCTCGCGAATCGTCCCCGGCCGGAGATCGATTGGCGGAGGATGTGATGTCGCTCAATCACCGCAAGCTGATGAACGTGGCCGCGGAAGCGGCGGAGGCGGGCGCCGGGGCGCTCTCGCCCTTTCTCGATCGTGAGCGCGCCCTCGCGGTCGAGGAGAAAGCTCTCCACGACTTCGTGACGGACGCCGACCGGGCCTCCGAGCGGGCGGTGATCCGCTACATTAGCGAGCGCTTCCCAAAACACCGGCTGATGTGTGAGGAGGGGACCAAGGATAGCTTTCACGGATCCACACCAACCTGGATCATCGATCCCCTGGACGGAACGACGAACTTCATCCACCGCTTCGGGGTGTTTTCCATCAGCGTGGCGTGTGCGGTGGAAGGAGAGGTGCTGGCGGGCGCGGTCTATGATCCGTCCCGGCGGGAACTTTTTGCAGCAGCCCGTGGGCACGGCGCGTTTCTGAACGGAGAACGGATCCACATCAGCGGCCGAAGCGGCCTTCGGGGATCACTCATCGCCACGGGCTTCCCCTTCCGGCGTCTCGAGCGTCTCGATCCCTACCTCGCGAGCTTCCGCGCCATCTTCAAGGAGGTTGCCGGAATCCGTCGCGCGGGATCCGCAGCGATCGATCTGGCCTGCGTCGCGTGTGGCCGTTTCGATGGTTTCTGGGAGGAGGGGCTCTCCCCCTGGGACATGGCGGCAGGAACCCTGCTCATCGAAGAAGCCGGAGGCTGTGTCAGCGACTTCCGCGGCGGTGACCACTACCTCGACACCGGCGCCGTGATCGCCGGCTCCACGGAAACCCATGCAGCAATCCGCGAACGCATCGAGCCGCACCAGGGCGATGGCTGCGGAACCACTGGATAGGCGCCGGAGTTCGGTGCCAGTCACCGAAGCGGGAGTTCGGTGCCAGTCACCGAAGCGGTGGATCGAGAGTTCGGTGCCAGAGTTCGGTGCCAGTCACCGAACGGGAGGATCGGTGCCGACTACTGAACGAGAGGAGGTCGGTAGTCGGGAGATCGCTGGAGTTCGGTGACTGGCACCTAACTCGCAGGTGCTGATCGCTCCTGTTTGGTGACTGGCACCTAACTCTCGCGAGCGCATCGAGCCGCACC
>JANTFM010000454.1 GCA_024763475.1 Acidobacteriota bacterium
CCCCTCGCGGCAGAGGTCGGCGTGCGCATTTTGCGCGAGGGCGGCAATGCGGTGGACGCCGCGATCGCCGTGAACGCCGCGCTTGCGTTCCTCGAGCCGGTCTCCTGTGGCCCCGGCGGCGATCTCTTCGCGATCCTGTGGGTCGCGGGCGAGAAACGACTCGTCGGCCTGAATGCCTCGGGCCGGGCGCCCTTGGCCTTGACGGCTGACCAGGTGCCGGCACTGGACGACGGAACGATCCCCCTTTACTCCCCCTACGCCTGGAGCGTGCCCGGCGCCGTCGATGGCTGGTTCACGCTCCATGAGAGCTACGGCCGCCTGCCGATGAGCCAGGTCCTCGCACCCGCGATCGAGCTCGCCGGCGAAGGGGCCCCGGTTCCCCAGGTCATCGCCGCGGCCTGGGCCCGGTCGGCCCGCGTCTTCAAGGACAAGCCCGGCTTTGCCGAGGTCTTCCTGCCCGGTGGCAGGGCGCCGCGGGAAGGTGAAATTTTCAGGAATCCCGCGCTTGCGAGAACGCTCTCGCTCCTCGCCAAGGAGGGTCGAGACGCGTACTACCGCGGCCCGATTGCCAAAGCCCTCGTCGCGTTCTCCAAGAAGCACGGTGGCTTCTTCGCGTTGGAGGACTTTGCGAAGCATCACTCGGAGTGGGTGGATCCCGTCTCGACCACCTATCGGGGCGTCGAGGTCTGGGAACTGCCCCCCAACGGGCAGGGCATCGCGGCGCTCGAGATGCTGAACATCCTCGAACTCTACGACCTGGCGAGCCTCGGCCGAAACTCCGTGGGCTTCTGGCACCTGCTGACGGAAGCCAAGAAGCTCGCCTTCGCCGATCGTGCGCGCTACTACGCCGATCCTGCGATGGCGACGGTGCCCGTGGAGGCACTCCTGGACAAGGAGTACGCGAAGACACGCGCCAAGCTCATCGACAGGGAGCGAGCCGCCCGCAGCGTCGACGCCGGCCATCCGAATCTCGAACACGGTGACACGACCTACCTCGCCGTCGGCGATGCCGAAGGCAACCTTGTCTCCCTGATTCAGAGCAACTACACGGGCTTCGGCTCAGGCTATGTCGTCCCCGAGCTCGGCTTCGGCCTGCAGGATCGCGGAGCCCTCTTCACCCTCGAGAAGGGTCACCCCAACGCGCTCGAGCCGGGCAAGCGTCCCTTCCACACGATCATCCCAGCCTTCCTCACCCGGGATGGGGTCCCATGGTGCGCCTTCGGTGTCATGGGCGGCGCAACCCAGCCCCAGGCCCACGCCCAGATCGTCATCAACCTCGTCGATTTCGGCATGAACCTCCAGGAAGCCGGCGACGCTCCCCGCTTCGTCCACACCGGATCGTCCCAACCTACCGGCACCACGATGACGGACGGCGGCCTGCTGCACCTCGAGAGCGGCATCCCCTCCGAGACGATCCGCGAACTCATCCGCCTCGGCCACCGCGTCGAACCCACCGTGGGGATCTATGGCGGCTACCAGGCCGTCTGCCGCGATCCGCTGACCGGCGTCCTCAGCGGCGCCACCGAGTCCCGCAAGGACGGCATGGCTCTCGGCTATTGACCCGCCGCACTCTCGAGGTCGAAACGGGATCGAAACGGGCGACCCCAGGTCTCAGCGAGAATCACTGACTCACGACCCGTCCGAGGGGGGCTGTCGCTCCCGCTCGGCTAGCGAAGCCAGGTCAGGATGCGTTCGAGATCCTGGGCGTTGTGCCAGCCATGGAGCGCCACGCGGAGGTAGCCTTCCCGCACCGAGGCATAAATCCCTGCCTCCTGGCCCGCCGCAAGGATCTCCTGCAGCGACGCCTCGCCCTCACCGGCGTGATGAAAGCTCAGGATGCTCCCAAGGCGGCCCGCGGCACGGAGGGACTGGAGACGGCCTGACTCCCCTGCCCAGCGCGGATGGTCTCCGAGTTGGCCCAGCAACGACTCCTGCAGCCGGTCGACGTGGTCGGCGATGCGCTGAACGCCCGCCTGGTTGATCACGCCAAGCGAGGCCGCGAGTGCCGCACAACCCAGGAGGTTTGGTACACCCTGCTCGAAGCGGCGGCCGTCCGTGAGCCAACGACGCGAAAGATCGGTGCACGGACGCCCGAAGTTGGTCGCCTCCTCGACCGAGAGCCATCCCCCTGTGGGCGCGAGCTCGCTACGGAAGGCCTCCGAGGTCCAGAGCAAGCCGAGACCCTGGGGTGCGAGCAACCCCTTGTGGCCCCCCGTAGAAAAAGCGGAAACACCCGAAAGGTCCACGGGAAGTGTTCCCGCCCCCTGGATGCCATCCACCACGAAGGCGATCCCCCGCTCCGCGCATCCGGCGGCGAGGCGTTGCAGATCGAGGCGATAGCCGTCCTGGAAGCGCACCCAGGAGACCGTTAGCACGCGGGTCGCCGGAGAGATCGCGTCGAGCAGGAGCGCCTCGGGGTCGGCCTCCAGGGTGGGGGGCAGCGTCTCGGCGGCTCTCGCCCCCGCAAGATGACCCCGCCAGAGCGGCACCTCACGCAGGCAAACACCGCGCGCCTCGAGTCCTTTCCAGGGCCACGAGTTGGCGGGGAATTCACCGAGAGCTGCGAGGACCTCGTCGCCGACCTTCCAGTCGATGCCTTGGGCCACCTGGATCAACCCCGAGGAGGTCGTCGGGACCAGGCTCAGCTCCCATGGCGACGCGGAGAGAAGGCGCGCGCCTTCCTCCTTGACCTTCGCGGGCAACCCGAGAAAATCCTCCTCCAAGCGCAGGGTCCAGGGCAGAAGCTCTCGATCGAGAAAGCCCCGCACGGCTGCGGCCGAGCTGCGGGGGATGGGTCCCTCCGCACAGTGCATGATC
>JANTFM010000455.1 GCA_024763475.1 Acidobacteriota bacterium
TATTCGGCAAGTCATCGGCGGCACGGGCAAGGCGGGCCGGCGACGGCATACCGGGAGTATGCGGAGACGGCCCAACGCAGCCAGTGACGTCGAGGCCGGGCGAAGAACGTCGCGTACGGGTTTGACGCGACACTACCGCGAGTCCCACGCGGGCAGGAGAGCCACGGTCATACGTTCGTCCGCGGCATTCGTCCCGCGTCCGGGGTGCAGCCGGATGTCGGGCCGGAGAGACCCATCGGCCAGGCGCACAGCCCTTCGCCACTGCAAGACCACCATCAGCTCTCCGTCGATCGGCACGACAGCCGTGGTGAGGGGCGCCGTGCGCTGGCCCTCCTGGGTCTCGTAGAACAAGACACGCCAAGAGGGATAGTACTTGGAGCGCATCGTTTCGATCTCGACGCCACGAACCCCCTCGGGCAGGTACAGTGCCGCACGCTCCTCGGCGTTCGCGCGCCTGAAGAAGCTGGGCTCGTCCTCTGGCGTGACCATGACCGCCAGCGGCAACGTCTCCACCGGCCCGCGATCGGGCCCGAGAACGCTGAGCAAGACGTCCTCGACCGCGCTCCTCGGTGGGGCGGCGAGTTCCTCTCGCTCCGAGCATCCCGTAGCGGCCAGCAGCGTGACGCCCAGCGCGATGACGAGCAGCGGAAACAGTGCCCTGTAACACGAATTCATGGGACCTCCGTGCCGCGGATTATGCCCGATGGATCCGGGTCTCCACAGTCCCACGACGGCTTACTGAGGCTCCGGCTCCCCTCCCCGCGCTGGGATTGCCCCGCACGACTCCGCGGCCCGCGCATGACAGGGAGCGATTGTTCAGGGATAATCTCGCGTCTTGCGTCCCTGGCCCGTGGAGGGGAAGCGGCGCAGAAGCTCCCTGGGAGGGGAGAGGCAATCGGCAAGGGCACGATCCCGGATCAGGTGCGGCCGGCAGTGAGAACCTCGTCGACACACCGGACCCGGCAAAGGAGAACGAAATGCTCCGGAAGTACTTGATGGTCTTCGTTTTGGTGGCACTAACGGCCGTTCCTTTCGGCTTCGCGGCGGACGACGCGAAGGACGAGGACCAACCTCGGCAGGGTTGGGGCATCTTCCTGACCGGCCTCGAGGGCGGCCTCTTGGCCAAGAGACCTCAGGAGAGCCAAGCCGATCACGAATTCTATTTCCCGAAGCTTGATGATTCCTTCGGGATCGGCGGACTGTTCTACCGGGATATTTCCGATCACCTGCGCTTCGAGACCCGCGTGGCCTTCCTCGATTCCACAGTGACCGACACCGAACACGGGGACGTCGGAACGCAGGTCCTCTACTTCGACTTCAGTCTCATGCCGAAGATCTCTCTGGGCAGCAGGATCTGGATGGGTATTCCGATGGGTCTCGGCTGGGCCGTGGCTCGGGAGGACGGCAACTACATCGACTGGATCCGCTTCAGGACCCGTGGCCTGGGCCTGACCGGAGGCAGCGGCATGCTGTATTTCGCTGGTCTCCACTTCAATGTTCCTTCGGGAGATCGCTGGGAGTTCTTTGCCGATATTCGCGCCCGCCGCTTCCATCGCCTGGTCAACGTCTCGGAGCGAACCCTCAAGAGCTTCGAACTGTCGATCGGTTTCACGAAGACCTTCTAGGACTGTCCGAAGTTCCGTAGCTTCGCGAACAGAAACCTGCGCCTGCTCAGGAACTTAGGCCACTTCGAAGCGTTACGATACTGGGTACACCGCCTTTAGCGGGCAGTTCTTCTCAAGCAAGTCAAAGGCGCGTCGCTGCAGAGCGTCAGGCCGTGTCGTCTGTTCGAAGGGGGCAGATCCCGGAATCTTGGGCTGGACGAGATTCTTCGTCAGCGTGCCAAGATGAATCATGAGTCCATGGAAGCCGTGTACGGCTTCACCGCGGCTGTTCTTCTTTGACGAGGCCTTGTCCAGAGCGGAGGGCGAGCGTTGCGCAGGCGCCACGATGGACTTACGCGGTAGTTGATCACCTTCTGGCCCCTCGTCCACGAAGAGGAGTGGGGCCAAGGCGCGGAGCATGTGCCACTCGACGTAGTAGGCCAGCGTGCAGAGAAAGACGTGAGCGCGCACATGCTGCTCGAGACGATGGTGAATCGGACGTATCTTGAGATCGATCGTTTTCATCGTGCGAAAAGCTCGCTCGGCATGCGATAAGCTCTTGTAACTACGAAAACTCCGCCAGCTCGAGCGTCGCCGGGCGGAACTCGTGTGGCAATTGTTGATCGCGGATTCTCTGTTGCGGGGAAGCCTGTCCCTGGTCAAGCGCACCTGCGGCAAGCCCAACTGCCGCTGCGCTATCAAGCCCTGTCACGAGGCTTGGGTCCTCGCCACCAGCCGCCAGGGCAAACCCCGTTGCCAAGTGGTTCGGAGAGATGACATCGACGACGTGCAGCAGCGAGTCGCTGTCTACAAGGAATGCCGTGCCGGCCTGCGGACGCTCGAAGCCATGCACAAGGAGGAAAAACGACTTCTGCGTGGCCTAATCGACCAACGGAACATGCCTTACGAGTAGCGCAAGTCGTGCCTCGTCAGCGACTTGGCGCGTGACCAAATTCCCCAAAACTACCCCGGCCGAGTGCGGAATGTAGGATTTACGGAAGCTCTACCGGCCCAGTCTCCGAGGCCCTTGACCCACCTCAAGAGCCCTGCCATCCACCCCCTCTTGACTTCCTTACCGATCCGCTAGTAGCCTTTCCCCCGTCGGCTCCCGCTGATCCGCGAGTCGACAGCAGCAGCACAAGCTCGCGCCGGACCACAGGTCCCGCGACCGTCACCAGGGGGGTGCCATGAGTTGTCTCGGATCGTTC
>JANTFM010000456.1 GCA_024763475.1 Acidobacteriota bacterium
GTCGCCTATCGCCGAGCCGTCCTCCTCCCGGGTCAGCATGCCAGACAGCTCCGTCAGGGCAAACATCGGCGGGGCCAGGGAGAAAAGCAGCAGGAGCACTCCAAATGCCAAGATCACCCTCATGACAGGCCTCTTCACGGCGGCCCTTCCGGACCGCCCCCGAAAGTTACGGTGACCGGCCGGCCGATGCAACGCGATCGCGGACCCTACCCTAAGGGCCCGCGCAAGAATCACCTCCCCTTATTGGACGCCGACGCATCCCGCCTGACTGCGTTGCTACGTGTAGGATGTGTCATCCGTGAGGACCTTGCAGTGAGCCGCCTGAGTGCGAGTGTCGAGCGATAGTGGTCGGTTCACGGCCCGAGAATCGACTCGGCGAGCCGGTTTGGTATCTGCTCGCCGGTCTCCGAACGCCCATCAGCCGCAGCGACGGGATGCGCTGGCCGGATTCGGTTCATCGCGGGGGCCAGGGCGAGGCACACCGATCGAGGCTGGAGCGGAGCGGGCTCTTGTCGGCGGGAACGGAAGGCGCTCGCCGCCGCGCTGGTCGGTACTGAGTGCGATGGAGCTCAGACCCATCAGGCCGGCGGCGCACGGGCCTCGAAGGGATCATCGCCGCCCCCGTATTCAACGTGCTGGACGATCTTGTGGACGGCATCGGGCTCGGTGAGGAAGGTCCGTCTTCGCCTTCGGCTACGCCGGACAAGCGAGGTTGTTCAGGTCCAACGCGATGATTTGGTTGTCGTTGCCGAGCACTTCGCGGTGGATCTCCAGAGACGCCATGCACAACACCGCCTCGGTCTTCATCAACGACGACGAGAGCGGGTTGCACCATGACGACGAGCTCTGGCTCGAAGACCTTTGAGATCAAACGAGCCAGTCGGCTATCCGCTTGTTCGAGGCTGTGTTGAAGGTGGCCTCGGCGCCGACCGTGAGGGCGTTGTTCCGCAGACGGTCACGCTGTGCCTTGAATCCTCTCGCCGGCGGACTTGTTCGACTCGGTGCCTCGTGGAGTAGGCGCCGTAGAGTCGTGTCAGGTGCAACCGCGGCGGCGCGTGGGTGATGAGCTTGTCGAGCCGTTGGCTTGCGCTGTCTTCTCCCACAGGGCCCGGATCGGGACCGCGTACAAGCTGTCTCCGGAGCCCGCGCTGGTCTCGCCGTCATAGAGCGCCACGCCGGCGGCAAAGCGCTTGCCTGCCGCCCTCGCGAGCTTGCGCAGGCCGCGGAAGTCGGCCGCGGTGATGGTAGAGGACAGGATAAGTAGAAGGGACAGGTCCGCAGTGTGGGCCGGACCGTGAATATCCGCCCCCTCTGCTCGATAGCTGGAACTCAACCTGTTCGCGGACTCCTCCTACTTGGGATACCCGTGCTCCGTAAGCAAGAGGTCCTCATCCTGGATGAGTCCGATCCCGGGCGCATAGGTCTTGAACTCGCTCTCGCTCTTGTTCAGCCCCGAGGTCTCCTTCGTCAGCAGACATCCCTCGAAGGTTCCGGCAGGAGTCTGCAGCTTCGCGTCGTCGGCGATGATCTCGGCACGGTCCATCGCCACCGGGGCGTGCTCTTGGTAGTAGCGCGCCCCGAGGAGGATGGTGCCCGGCATCGCTATCCCCGCGCGACAGCCCTGCGAATCGGCGCGCCACGCTCCCTCGTGTCCGACAATCTCGCCGCCTTTGTAGATATCGACCTCCTCGCCGAAGTAAAAGACGTTTCCAGTGCCCTCCTCGACGGCGAAGAAGTTGCGCGAGATCTCCCTCAAGGTGCCTTCCTCCCACTCGCGCTCCTCAACGACCCGCGTCTCGATGCCGCCTACGACCATGGTCTCGTCGAGGACTGTGATGATGAGTCTCGCATCCTCGCTTTCGAAGACCGAACGGTAGCCGGGCTCGAGGATAAAGAAGCGGTTCTTGCCGACCGAGGAGAAGCTGCGCTCCTTCACTGTGAAGTGGTCGGTCCACTTCTTTACGCGCTCGCCGTCACCGGCACTCGACGGCGAGCTGGCGAGGAAGAAAACGCCGGCAAGGGTGATGGCGAACCCTGCCAGGAGCGTGCCAGTGGCCGCGGGGACGATACTATTCTTTATCGGCTTCATGGGATCCGCCTTTCGAACTCCATCGCTTTGTGGATTCCGCAGCCCGAGCCACGCCTCGAGAGACGGAGAAGGAAACCCAGCTTCCTGTTCATGCCACTCTTCCTTTCTGTGGTGGGAGCACATCATACCCGGCCCACATGAAAGCAAGCTGAAGCCGGCGTGCCGGTCCACGGGACCCGAACGGCTTTGGGCAAGAGGCTGGTTGAAGCAGAATCGGGGCGGCTGAGGTGTCCGGTCAGGGCCATCACCAGCAGCACCCGTGACGCGGGCACGATGTCGTCGAACGCCGCGCCCACGGCGCTTTTCGTGCCGCCGAAGCCCTGGACGGCCATGATCGCTACTAGCAGGATCCCGCCTCAAAGGTAGGCATGCTGGCTGTCCCATGCGATCGTCTCGCGCAAAAAACTCGTCCACCCATTTCAGCAGCCTCGCGGAGAAGCAGACCTAAGAACAGCCCGACGCCAGTCAACACGATCATTCCGCTGATTCCACCCGGGTCGGCGATCAGACCACCCCAGATCAACACGAACGAGGCGATGCCCAGGCTGGCGCACGGCTTTGCGTCCTCGGACAATGACCCCGTGAACAACCCCGGCTTGCCGACCTGAGGCTGTTCAAAAGGACCAGAAGACCGGGATCAGCCCGGTGGCCATCACCCAGAAGACCACGTTGAGGGGCAGGCCGTAGCGGACGTAGTCCA
>JANTFM010000457.1 GCA_024763475.1 Acidobacteriota bacterium
GATCTACGGCGATACAAAGAACGACTTCCTCGGAGACGATTGTGGCGCGGCCGACCTGGATCGGGACGGTATCGCTGAACTGGTGGCCGTGGAGACCCAGGGGGACGGTCCGCTGGATTCCCGGGTCGATTGCGGAGATCTGCGAGTCTGGCGTGGCCGGACGATCTGGCCCGCCGAGATCGATCTCGCCAGCGATGACACCGACATGTTGGTCTACGGCGCAGATGAAGGCGACATGATGGGGGATACCGGAAGCAACCTGCGCTTCGGCGATCCCGACGCCGATGGCACGGTCGAGATTGCGGTGGGTGCCGAGCTGGCCTGGGGGGCGTTCAATGCCGGCTACGCGACGGGGGAAGGCCGGCTCTACGGTCCAGGATCCGTATTCCCGCCCTCCGTGGACCTGGCCGCCGATCGTGACGCGGTCGTGTACGGTCGGCAGCCCGACGATCAGCTTTGCGGCGGGATCCGCGTCGGTGATGTCAACGGCGACGGCATTGACGATCTCCTGTGCGACGCCTGGACGGCGGACGGCCCGCAGGATCAGCGGGCCGACGCCGGCGAGGTGTACGTCATTCACGGCGGGACATCGTTTCCGGACAGCCTGGACCTGGCGACCGAGCAGGCCGATCTGATCGTCTTTGGACGGGAGCCGGCCGACCAGGAGCGAATTGTCGCTCTTTCGGATCTGAATGATGACGGTTGTGGGGAACTCGCGATGCAGGCTCTCGATACGTTCAGTCATCCTACGCTCGTCACCCTCGCGAGCCCCTACGACATCGATGGGGACGGGATCACGCAGCTCGAAGACAACTGTCCGCTGGTCGCCAATCCGGACCAGTCAGACGGTGACGGGGACCTCGTGGGTGATGCCTGCGCCGGGGACTGGGACGGCGACGGTCAGGCGGACGAGAGTGACTGCGCCCCGAGCGACGGGTCGGGCGGTACGCCCGGCGAGGTGACGGGTGCCGGCTGGGAGCCCGGGTCCGATGTGGTAATGACCTGGGCCGCTACGGAGTTTTCGAGCAGCTACGAGCTGACCCGGGGTGAGCTGACGGCGCTCGGGCCCGGCTCCTACGGCCGCTGCGTGACCGATCGTGACGCGGATCCGACGGATACCCGCTTCGAAGACCCGGAGCTGCCCCCGGCAGGTGACGGCTGGTCCTACCTGGTCCGCGGGCACAACGCGACCTGCGCCCTTTCCGGAACCTGGGGCAGCACCTCCGCCGGCTCCGAGCGCGAAAACACCGACCCCGCCGCCTGTCCTTGACGAGCATGACGAGCAGCCTCTGGATCGCCGATAAGGGTCCGCGCAAGAATAAGTCCCCGTTTCTGGGCGTCGAGGCGCCCACCTGCCAAGGCGCGACGAGCGTGGTGTACTTGGCCGTACTCGAGCGAGGAGCAACGCAGGCAGGGGGGATGTATCGGCGTCCAGAAATGGGGAGTTATTCTTGCGCGGGCCCTAAGGGTCGCTGCCGCGTGCTCGCCGCGAGTCAGTAGCGGTTCTCGTCGAGGCGGCTGAGCAGCACGTCGTAGTGGGCGGTGATGCTGCCGTAGGTGACATCGATCTTGGCGTAGGCGCCGTGGGTGTCGATGAAGCGGTTCCGCCAGCGGGCGGCGCAACGCATGTTGGGCGTTGCCGGCCGGACTCTGCTTGTCGGCCCACACACCACTCCCGCACTCTCGGATCGAGAAAGATGATCTGGGATGTCGGATCCGTCAGGCTCGGCCCGTCAGGCTCGGGAGGTGGCTGGCCGAGGGAAGTTCATCAAGTGTGGCTGAGTTTGCCTTCGCCGTGGAAGTCGTCCACCGCCGTGGACTGCCGGGCCGGGACCCTCCCTGAAAGGGCGGTACGGATAAGGTCCTCGAGGGAGTGGGGCGCCGTTCCGAGCAGTTCCGCGGCCTTGCGCGCTCGTGCTCTGGCCTGGGTGGTGGACCAGCCGAGATTCCGGAGCGTGGCGACGACATCTTCCTCCTTGTTCCCGCCGTCTTCCGCGACATCCTTCACAGCCGCCGCCCGGCCCGCCGAGTCCACCGCCGTGGACTGGATGCGAAACAGCGGCAGTGCGTCCGCCCTGAGGGAGTGTCGGCGGAGATCGTCGCTTCCGAGACCCTCGGCACGGGGTTGCCAGCGGACCTCACCATCTGCGCCTTTGACAGTCAATAGACCTGCATGGACGAGCGCGTGACAAGTTGCGCAGACGGCGACGAGGTTGCCGGGAGCCGTGGCACCCCCCTGCGACCGGAAGTGGATATGGTGAACCTGGTCCGCCCGGTTCGAGCAGTAGGGATTGCCGCAGAGGGCCCCGTCCCTCAGGAGCATCCGGCGCCGCAGCGACGGTGGCGTCGGGCGATCGATCTTCCGCACTTTCTCTCCGCTCCGGCCCTTCTTCCCGGCTTCGCAGGAAACCTCCTCGATCTCCGCTTCCCCTGCGATCCGGTCAATCTCTTCCGCTGAGACCTCGACCAAACCTTCAGGGGTGTGGACCCCGCCGCGGTGGCACTGGGGGCAGGCCTGGTAGATCAAGGCATACTGCGCCAGCAGGCCGGAGGCGGTGGTCTCGTCCGGCGCCGCCGCGGAAGAGAGGAGCTGCTCGCAGAGGAAGAGCAGCGCTTGTTCGAGGCTGACATCCTCGGAACCCATCTTCTCCGCAGCTCGTTTGCCATAGATCTCCAAGACCTTTCGCACCTTCTCGTGCTCGGAGGGGGACAGGCGCAACGTGATCCGCCGCGTCAGGGCGGGAAGACCGTAACCGCCTTCACGAGGCGCCTCCCGG
>JANTFM010000458.1 GCA_024763475.1 Acidobacteriota bacterium
TTCGGACAGTCGGAAGGTCGACAGCGGTCTGGTACGATGCAAACTCCATGAAGGAGCGTATTGCCGCCAACCTGGTGTTTCTAGTGCGAGCGCTGTTTCCTCGCTTCTCTTCCAGATGATCGAGAAAGGGGCGAGTACGGCGGGCGTATCGAGATTCGAGAGGATCAGATCGGTGGGTTTTTTGTGCAGCCGATTCGCGACAAACGGAAGCAGAAGCTTGAAGGTGTCTCTGTAGCTGACGACGGTGCACTTCGAGACGTCGCGCTGCTGGATCAGGCGATCGAGGAAGAAATCGCGAACGAGTTGCGCGAGATCGTCTGTAACGTCCACTATCTTAGCACGGCGTTCGGCTTCGGAGTTACGCGAGCTTCTGCCGCCGCAGCTTCGGGGGACGGATCCCGAAGTCGCCGTCGAGATAGCGATCGACGATCTGGTCGCCGTAGCTCTCGTAGATCAGGGTGAGGTGAGCGGGGCGCCAGTCGCTAGCCCGCCAGATGCGGCCGGTGGACCGCTGCCGCCTTGGTGGCGCGATCCCGCCGTCACGAAACAGGTGAAGCAGCGCGGGCAACTCCTCTCCCAGGGACATGACCGCGCGGCAGGCCAGGTCATGAAGACCGTCGCCGCGCACGAGCGGAGCGGCACTCTGGTGCACGATCTCGCCGCCGTCGATCTCGTCGGTGAGCGTATGAACGGTCATGCCCGTCATCTGCGGCTCGAGGAGATAGCTGGGCCAGAAGTGGGTGATGCATCCCCGGTACCAGGGCGAGAGTCCTCCGTGGAGGTTCCAGCGCTGTCCGGGGGTCTTGGCAAGCGTCTCCGGGCTGAGCTTGTGGACGCCGTAGGACAGGAGGAGTGCTGGCGACAGCGTCTCGAGGAAGGCCCAGGTCTTCTCGCCGTTCAGTTCCTCGCGGGTGACGCGCAGGGTGGGCAGCTGTGGCAGGGAATACTCTGCTGGAGGGAAGAAGCGCCGCTCCACGCGGGCGCGCTTGTCGAAGTGTTGCACGAAGAGGGCCTCGATTCCGGCTGGGAGGCCCTCGGGCGCTGCGGGCAGGTGTTCCTCCCGCTCCTCGATCACCAGGCCGCTCAAGAGGCCGCTCGCGGCGATCCGGCTCGCGATGTAGGCGTGGCGGGGGTGGTTTCCGGTCATCAGGACGATGTTCATGGGGTCCTTGCTCTCCCGTGGTCGTGGACCAGCAGGCCCAGAGCTTCGAGGCGTTCGATGACCTCCCTAAGGTCGTCGAGCGAGCATTCGCAGCGCCGCGCGATGTCGAGCATGTCGTGCTCACCGTCGCCGTAGTTGAGAATCATCAGCACCCGGCCGAGAAAGACGCGCGAGTCCAGGACGCTGTCCGCAGAATGATTCCGCGTCTTGTCGGAGTTCGTATTCGGGTAGAGATCCCGCCTTCCGAGTTGGGGCTCGCCGAAAGGAGACAGGTTGCGGAAGGTGCCGGCGATCTCGACCTGGAGCAAAAGCCGCTCGATCTCGTCGATGCTCGCGACCAGGGGCTTGATGCCCATGAACGCCTTGTCGTCGAGTGAGTTGTGATAGCCGTCGTACTCTCCGTAGACCGTGCGGGCGATCTGCCCCACGGGCAGGTTGAAGCCCGGTGAGCAGAACTGCCGCTCATCCGACCCGCTGCGCGGGTCGAAGGACCGGAGAGCAACCCGTTCGCGCGGCGTCTGGAGGATCACCCGGTCCAGCAGGCTCGTGCCGCGTCGACTGAGCTTGTAACTCAGATGCGGAACGGGTCCGCCCAGGCAGGTGAGCACGAGGCCGGCCTCGAGGGTCTGGCGCAGGTGATCGCCATAGCGATCGAGGAAGCAGAGGCTGCCGATCGTCTCCGGGTTGAGCAGGAAGCGATAGGAAAAGCGCCGCCGCGGCCAGCGGCGGATGCGATCGAAGAGGCCGAGGAGCACGAGGGGTCCGCTCAGTTCGTTGTTCGCCAGCGAAGGGTGGCAGACGTAGGAACTCAGCAGGATCTCCGCGCCGCTTTCACCGTCGATCACGCAGTGGCCGAACTCGAGACCTCCCGGCTCGAGGTCCGCATCGATGTGCGCGTGATACTCCCCCTTGGGTAGCGTCTCGAGGACGCGGTCCGGCAGGCAGAATCCCCAGCTGCGCTTGTAGTAGCTCGTGACGTAGGGGATCGCATCCGGCAGGCGGGGGATCGAGTGCAGATGCGGGAGAAGCTCCGCGAGATTGAGTTTCCGGTCCACGCCCTCGGAGTAGTTCACGACCTCGAGCGACGATCGTGCCGCGTCCGCGATGGTGTCGCCGCCCGGGCCGCGCAGGGTCGCACCCCGCAGTGTCCACTCCGGGGGCAGGACCCAGTCGAAGACCTGCTGACCGCTCTCGAGACGCTCGATCTCGAGCGGCATGTAGCGCGCGAAGATCCCGAGGGTCTTCCGTAGCCCCGGGCCGCTGATGCTACGACCGATGGGGAAGAGTTCGTCGAAGAGTGCCCCGAGGAACTCGGTGTCTGCTGTGAAGCGCGTCGTCATCGTGGAGATCATGCGCCGAAACCCCCCGGCCCGTAAAGGCAAGAAAGACGAGATACCCGGGAAAGCGAGTCGTCGCGGCGCCTGGGATCCAGCGGAGGAGGAGTAAAGAGTAGTTGTCGCCCAGCTTGACGCGTGCGGCGCGGGTGGTATGTACTGCTCACAGAAAGCACACTGAGGCCGAAGGGGTTGGTCCGCAGCGGAATCCTGGCGCGGGCTTCGCGACGTGGTTTCCGTTTCGGAAGCGGCGTTCTTCCC
>JANTFM010000459.1 GCA_024763475.1 Acidobacteriota bacterium
AGCCCATCGCTGGCCACCAACACCCGCACATCGCACTCTGCAAAGGTGTGCTCGACGATCCGCCGGATCGTCGAACTGTCGTCCGCGATGAGTATGGTGCGATCCATGGCCTGAGGCGCCCCGAATGGAAGAAAAACCGGAACTTAGCACCAGCCCTGAAGAGTGTCAAAAGAAGAACGAGGGGGCCACGACTGCGCGTGGCCCCCTGATGACGACAATCCTCAGCCCTAAGGCTCTGATCCAGCAAGCCCGGCTAGTCCTCTGCGCCCTCTTCCGAGAGGTGGCGAATGGACATCGTTCCTTTGCGGCGATCCGCCAGGTGTGCGGTCTTGTTCTTGCGAAGCTGCCTTGCGAGCAGGTCTACCGCCTCATTGATCGCGGCAAAAACATCCTCGCCCTTCGTCTCTGCCGTATGCGGCCCACCCTTGCCCCGGGCCACGATGCTCACGGTCTTCCAGTGCTTCTCTTCCTCGAGTTTGACGTGCAAGTCGAGGCTGTCCACAAGCCGGCCCAATTTTCGGATCTTCTCCTCCGCATGCGAGCGAATCCTGGGAGTCAGCTCCATGTGACGACCTGTGAGCTCTATGGTCATCCTCGTCCTCCTGGGGGGCGCTTGTGTCCCCGCCGGCAGGGCACACCCACCAAAGCACGGCCGAAGCTCTCGGCAGGGCAGGACATGGGTGTGCACGAAACAGATTCAGTCAACGATCAACGCGCTCTCTTCCGTTGCGTCGATGAAGGAATGCGAAGCTCTTCTCGATACTTCGCCACGGTACGCCGGGCGATCTGCAAGCCCTCGAGGCGTAGCGCCTCAGCAAGAGCCTGGTCGCTGTACGGCTTCTTCGGGTTCTCTTCTTCCACCATCTTGCGAATCTTCTCCTTCACGGTCAGAGAGGAGACGTTTTCACCACCTCTTGAAGCCAGACCACTATGAAAGAAGAAACGCATCTCGAACAGGCCCCGCGGAGTGTGCATGTACTTCTGGTTGACGACGCGGGAAACCGTCGACTCGTGCATCCCGATGTCTTCCGCGACATCCCGCAACACGAGCGGCTTGATCGCCTTGATCCCCGCATCGAGAAAGGGGCGCTGGAACTTGATGATGCTGTTGGCGACCTTGTAGATCGTTCGCTGCCGCTCCTCGAGCGACCGGATCAGGCGGAAAGCAGCCTTGACCTTTTCGGTCACGAAGCTCTTGGCCTGCGGGTCGTCACCATCGCCCTGCTTGAGTTCCGCGAGCATGCGCTTGTAGGCCGGTGAGATCCGCAAGCGCGGCAAACCGTCATCATTCAATAGGACCCGGTACTCGTCCGCGTCCTTGATCACGTAGACGTCGGGAGTGATGTAGGTCGTGGTCTGCGGGTTGTACTTCTCCCCGGGACGCGGATCCAGCTGCCGAATGACCTCGAGGAGCTCGTCGAGTTCCTCGGGGGACAGCCCCATCGCCTTCTCGATGTCTTCGTAACGCTTCTTCTGGAGCAGATCCAGGTGCTCACGGATGATCTGCACCGCGGTCGAATCGCCGTGGCCGGCGACCTGCAACTGAACCAGCAGGCACTCCTTGAGGTCGAGGCTCGCCACACCCACCGGATCGAAACGCTGGATCTGATTCCGTACCTTCTCGACCAGATCAAGATCCCAGGGCTCGTCCCCCCGTGAGAGGGCAGCGACTTCTTCGAGGCTCGCTTCGAGATAACCTCCCTCGTCGAGGTTGCCGATGATCGCCTCGCCAATCAGCCGGGTCTCTTCTCCGATCAGGGTCATTTCCAGCTGCCAGGTCAGATGGCCCGAGAGATTGTCCTGGCTCTTGAGCACCTGCTCGATGGACGGCAGATCCTCGGCACTCCGAAACTCGGTGACACCCCGCATGGGCTGGTAGCTGTCTTCGAGATCCCGGAAATAGGAACTGAAGTCGAAGTCCTCGTCCTTGCGCTCGCCCTCGTCCCCGGCGGTAACTTCCCGAACGCTTGAAGCGTCGGACGCCGGGGTTCCGGACTCGGGCTGATCCTGCCCGGGAGCGGACATCTCCGTCGTGGTGCCCGCCTCTTCAAGCGCGGGATTCTCGACCAACTCCTGGGAGATCTCTTCCTGCAGATCAAGTTTCGACAACTGAAGCAGTTTGATCGCTTGCTGCAACTGCGGTGTGATAATGAGCTTCTGACGCAGGCCTACGACGAGTTTCTGTACTAGCTGAGGCATATGGCTCCAACACTGGTTTTCCGGCGAGGGTCGCCTTGCGTGTCAGCCCTGGCTTCACCGCAATCGAAACGTGTCACCAAAGTAGATTTCCCTCACCTCTGGGTCTGCTGCCAGCTCCGCTGGTGATCCGCTCCTGAAAATACTCCCTTCGCTTATAATAAATGCGCGGTCGGTTATTTGCAATGTCTCCTGAACGCTGTGATCCGTGATCAAGACGCCGATATTCCGCGAAGACAAGTCCTTGACGATTCTCTGGATGTCCGCGACCGCAATCGGGTCGATTCCGGCGAACGGCTCGTCCAACAGCAGGAAGAGCGGCCGAATCGCCATCGCCCGCGCGATCTCGCATCGCCGCCGTTCCCCCCCCGAGAGCAGGTAGGCGGGACGATCCGCGTAGCCGCTGAGTCCGAACTCATCGAGCAGCCTGAGCGTCGTTTCCTGGATCTCCCGATCGTCCCTTCCGAGGGCCTCGAGCACGAGTTCGATGTTGCTGCGAACGGTCAAACGTCGAAAGACGCTGGCTTCCTGCGGCAGATAGGCGATACCCCTCAGCGCG
>JANTFM010000460.1 GCA_024763475.1 Acidobacteriota bacterium
CAGTCCAAGATCGGCCGGCGGAGAGTGCTCGCAGCCCCGGTGCTGGTCTTCCTGCTCCTCAGCACGGCCATCGTTCTGCTCTGGCATCGCAACGTCACGCTGGAGCACGAGCGCTATGTCGCCGAGGCGAACGTTGTCGCACAGCAGCTCTGCCTGCGGATGGAAGAGTGGTTCGAGGCCCGCACGGCGATCATGCTCCATATGGCGGGACACCTGGGCGAAGAGACACCCGAAGACGACGCCTTTCGCGAGGCAGCACGGAGCACAATCGCGACCTATCCCGGATTCCAGGCATTGAACTGGGTCGACCGGACGGGGCGTATAGCGATCACTGTGCCCTCGAAGGGAAACGAAGGAGCTCTGGGGAAGAACCTGTTCGAACACCCGGACCCCGCCGTCGTGCAGGCCATCCGGAGCGCCTCCAACACGTCAGGATTCGTCCTCTCGCCCCTTATCGACCTCCTGCAGGGCGGCAAAGGCGTTGCGGTCTATCATGCAATTCGGCGGGATGGCCAGATTGTCGGCTATCTCAACAGCGTCTTTCGTATCGAGGCCCTCTCGAAGCTCTGGCTCGCAGACCCGCAGCTCGTGAAGGAGTTCTGGATTGATCTGCGGGAGCAGGACGGTGGCGTCATCTCGGTGACCTCGGACGCTCCCCCACGGAAAGAATGGACCGATCGTGCGGTCGCCCGCGTCCCTGCGGTCAACACCTTCTGGACGCTCACTGTGGCCGCCTCACCCGCGCACGTCGGGGAGACGCTAAACGGCACCAATCCCCTGGTTCTGCTCCTGTTCGGCATCCTCCTCGCGGCGACCCTCTCGGTTCTCCTGTGGCAGGCTCTCGTCCGCCAGGCCCAACTGCGCGCGAGGGAGATGCGGAGTCGTCACCTCCTCGCCTGGTCTGCGCAACTACAGCGCGCAGAGGACTACCCGAGCATCGCCGCCACCACGATCGAGGAGGTTCGGACGCAGACCGGATACAAGGCGGCCTGGTCGATGATCAGCCCGATGAACGACGGAGAGGACTGGCGATTCCTCTTTATCAGCGGGAAGAAGGACGCGGCTGAATACCCCACGATGCGAACAGAAGACGATCCGCTCCTGCGGGCCTGCATGAGCTCCAATTCCGTTCAGATTGTCGAGGATGCCAGACGGGATCCGCGGGCCAACCAGGAGATCGTGGCACGCACGGGGATCCGGACCATGATCAACGTGCCAATGCACCTCGTCGACCGCTGCCTCGGCGTCTTTGGCGCCGGAACCCACGACCAGGACGGCGTCCGCATGCCGACGGATGCGGAACGTGAGTACCTCGTCGGCATGGGGTCTCACCTCACTCTGGCGATCTCGCGGATCCGACTGCTCGAGGAACGCCAACGCGATGCAAAGCAGCGAGCCAAGATCGAACGTCAGGTCTACGCCACCCAGAAGCTCGAGAGCCTCGGCCTGCTCGCGGGGGGAATCGCTCACGACTTCAACAACATCCTCGTCGCGATCATGGGCAACGCCGACCTCGCCCTGATCGACCATGCGGAGGGTCGGCCAGTCCAGGCCTACCTGGAGCAGATCGTCGACTCGTCGCGGCGGGCCGCGGAACTCTGCAGCCAGATGCTCGCCTTTTCTGGAGGCGGGCACAGCGAGCGGGTCCGGCTGGACCTCAACGAACTCGTCATGGGCATGGCCAAGCTGCTTGGCGTCTCCATCTCGAAGAACGCCTCTTTCAAGATGCGTTGCGCTGAGGACCTTCCCGAGTTCAGTGGCGACGCAACCCAGCTGCGTCAAGTCATCATGAACCTGATCACGAACGCCTCGGATGCACTGGGCGCAGACGGCGGCACGATCACGGTCGAGACGGGACGCATCGTTCTTTCTCCAGAGCTTCGCGACCGACTCGCGCTCAGTGAGAACCTGCCGGAACGAGAGTACCTGTTCCTCTGTGTCCGGGACAACGGATGCGGGATGGACGGTCCAACCCGAGCGCGCATTTTCGACCCCTTCTTCACAACGAAATCTGCGGGACGGGGCCTCGGGCTCGCGGCGGTGCTCGGCATCATGCGCTCACACAAGGGAGCCGTGCAGGTCAGAAGCGAACCCGGCAGGGGGAGTGCGGTGACCATCTTTCTCCCCCCCTCCACGGCGGCGCACGCTGCGGCGGAAACCCACGATGCGGTCACAGTCGAGAGCGCAGGCGGGCGGATCCTCGTCATCGATGACGAGAAGGAGGTCCGGGCGGTAGCGCGCGCAATGCTCGAGAGCGCCGGATACGAGGTCCTCGAAGCAGCCGACGGCCCCCTCGGCCTCGACCTGTTTCGTGAGCACTTCCGGGAGATCGATCTCCTGCTGATCGACATGACCATGCCGCGCATGAACGGCGTGGAACTCTTCGAGGAAGCGCGGCGCATTGACCCGGAAATCCGCGCCGTCCTTTCGAGCGGCTACAGCGAGAGCTTCGCAAGGCAGGACCTCAGAGAACAAGGACTCGGTGCTTTTGTCGCCAAACCCTACGATCGGAAGCTCCTGCTCTCCAAGGTCAGCCAAGTCCTTTGCAGCAGCCCCCAGGCGTCACGATGAAGAAACGAGCGGGGAGCGGAGGGCTCGTCTACTCCTCGGAACTCGGTGCGACCTGCCCCGTCTGTGAGCAGGCCCTGGCGCAGTGCCACTGTCACAGCGAGCAGGCCGTTCCAAGTGGAGACGGCGTCGTCCGCATCGGCCGGGAAAGCAAGGGACGCCGCG
>JANTFM010000461.1 GCA_024763475.1 Acidobacteriota bacterium
AAGCCAAGATTCCGCAAGCCAAGGCCGCGGCGAGCCCGAAGGCTCCCGTCTCCCCCGGTTCGGAAATGATCGTTGCGCCGCCCACAAGCGTCATGGCAGCGCCCGAGCAGGCCGCCACGGCAGACTCGAGCGCCCCGGCGCAGGATGCCTCCGGAAGCACGGCGAAGCAGAAGGCCTCGCAGAACTCCCGGCAGGAAAAGCCTCGCAGCGAGCGCTCGAGCTCCAAGGAGCGCAGCTCACGCCGCAAGGGCCGTCGCGGATCGCGGGATCGGAACAGCCCGGACCGGGGCGGCGACCGGGATCGAAGCAGTCGCGGCGCGCGCAAGCGTGGCAGCGGTGGGCGCAGCCGCAAGGGCGACAAGAAGCGCGCTCACACGGACCTGCCCTCCGACGCGGAGATCCTGGCCGACGAGGCGCTCGCGACGGACGTCAGGCCATCTTTCTCGATGCACCTCCTGCCCCAGCACTCTCACGAAGAACTCGTCGAGATGGCCCTGGAACTCGAGATCACCGACACGAAGGGCGTGAAGAAGCAGGACCTGATCCACCGCATCCTCCGCAAGCGCTGCGAGGACCGGGCGCTGCTCTACACCGAGGGCACCCTCGAGGTGCTTCCGGAGGGCTATGGCTTCCTCCGCACACCGTCCTACAGCTACCTGCCCGGGCCGGATGACGTCTACGTCTCCCCCTCGCAGATCAAGCGCCTCGAGCTGGCCACGGGAGACACGATCTCCGGCCAGGTCCGTCCGCCGCGCGCGGAAGAGAAGTACTTCGCGTTGATCAAGATCGAAGCGGTCAACAACCAGGACCCGAATCGCTCGGAGGAAAGGATCTTCTTCGAGAACCTGACGCCGCTCTATCCGATGGAGCAGCTCAAGCTCGAGACCGACAGGGACAATTTGACCGGACGGGTCATGGACATGCTGACGCCGATCGGCAAGGGCCAGCGCGGCCTGATCGTCGCCGCCCCCCGTACGGGCAAGACCCTGCTGTTGCAGGCGATCGCCAACTCGATCGCGGCCAACCACCCCGAGGTGTACCTCATCGTCCTGCTGATCGACGAACGGCCCGAGGAGGTCACCGACATGCGGGCCGAGTGTGCCGGAGAGATCGTCGCCTCGACCTTCGACGAGCCATCGACGCGCCATGTGCAGGTGGCTCAGATGGTCATCGAGAAGGCCCGACGGATGGTCGAAAACGGCCGGGATGTCGTCATCCTGCTGGACTCGATCACCCGCCTCGCCCGCGCCCACAACTCCGTGCAGCCCTCCTCAGGCAAGGTCCTCTCCGGTGGACTCGACGCCAACGCCCTGCAGCGCCCCAAGCGCTTCTTCGGCGCGGCGCGCAACCTCGAGAACAGCGGCTCGCTGACGATCGTCGCCACCGCCCTGATCGATACGGGCTCCCGCATGGACGAGGTCATCTTCGAGGAATTCAAGGGCACCGGTAACATGGAGCTGCACCTCGATCGGCGTCTCTCGGATCGCCGGGTCTATCCCGCGATCGACGTCACCCGCTCCGGCACCCGCAAAGAAGAATTGCTTCTGCCGCTCGACACGCTCAACGCGGTCTGGATTCTCCGCAAGGTTCTCTCGCAGATGAACGGCATGGAGGCCATGCAGCTGCTCCTCGACAAACTCGGGGGTACCGAGAGCAACCAGGTTTTCATAGATATGATGCGCGGAAACCTGTAGCCTGCGCTCTCCTCGCTCTGTCAGCACCCCTCTGGAGGTAAGTTCGTGATCAAGCCCATCGAAGACGCCCTGAAGAAGATCCCCAACCGTTTCCTGCTGACCACCGTCATCGCCCGCCGCTGGGAAAACATCGTGGCCGGCGCCCCGGAACTGATCGACAGGACGGCGGGTGACTCGACCCTCGAGGTCGTGCTGAAAGAGATCATCGAGGATCGTATCGAACTCGATCGCGAAGAGCGCATGATCAACCTCGTCGGCCTGCCCGAAGAGGAAGAGAGTTCCGAGACGACCTTCAGCGAGGGCTTCGTGCCGGATGCCGCGGGCGTCAAGCTGAACCTTCCCCAAGAAGACTAGCCCATGCCCGGCAGCCTCTGGAGCGACCAGGATGCGGCGCATGCTGTCGAGACCTGGGGGCCCGCCTGGGGCAACGACTTCGTAGAACTCGTCTACGCCTCCCGCCTACTCGGCGCGGACCCGACCTTGGTCTCCCACGGTGGGGGCAACAGCTCGATCAAGCAGCAGGAGGAACTCCCCGGCGGCCTCGCCGTGGAGGCCCTGCGCGTCAAGAGCTCTGGAGTCAACCTCAGCGAGATCCTGCCGGAGGACTTCACCCGACTGGACCTCGCTCGCCTCCGGGCGCTGCGCTCGCTCGAGACCCTCGAAGACACGACCCTGGTCGCGACCCTGAAGACGGCTCGTCTCGATGTGGATGCCCCCTTCCCCTCGGTGGAGGCCTGCCTGCACGCCTTCCTGGGAGAGACGGTCGTCCTGCACACGCACGCAGAAGCCGCCCTCCTGCTCAGCAACCAGCCGAACGGCACCCAACTGCTCGAGGAGGCCCTCGGCGAGCGCTTTGCCGTCGTCGAGTACCAGCCCCCGGGCTTCCGCCTGGCCCGCGCGGTCTCGGCAGCCTACGAAGCCCGGCAGCAGGCAAGTCCCGACCCGGAGTCGAGCTGCCTCGGCGCGGTCGTCCGGCATCACGGCGTCTTCACCTGGGCCGCGGACGCGAAACGAGCCTACGAACGCATGCTCATCGTC
>JANTFM010000462.1 GCA_024763475.1 Acidobacteriota bacterium
CTCGTGGTCTTTAATGAGACCCTCGCCCGCAACGGGGCGAGAACGGGGTGGAAAGCGGGGGCCTGCTCGCGCGAGCCGGGTCTTCATTGTCTTTCCGGGCACCCCTGGGAAGGCCCGCCGTGTCGAGTGGGGTCTTCGCTCATCCCGAGGAGAGATCCACCATGTCTGCACGCACGGCAGTGGCTGCCCTTGCGGTCGCGCTCTTCTTCTGCGCACCGGCGCTGGCGATCCAGCCCCCCGCACTCATCGCGTCCTCGGCACAGATCACCGACTTCGGAAGCGATCCGCTGACCGAACCCGCGATCCGGGTCTCCGGGGACGTGAAGGGGCGCCTCACCTGGAACGACGACGATCCGATCTATCCGGGCGACGCTCCGGGGAGCCTCTCCGTGCTCTACCGCTCGGATCTCGCCGCGGGGATGCTCGGCTGGCCGCTGCCCCGGACGCTCGGCCAGAATGACGACTTCACGGCCATGGCGATCTTCGTGCTCGATCCCAAGCATCATGCCGCCGATCCCAATGGCTACTTCCAGATCTCCTGGGGGTTGTGGAACTCCGAGACGACCGGCCTGAACCGCAGCGGGTCGCCGGCTTCTTCCGCGGGCGATAGCTTCGAATTGCTCGAGTACGACTACTTTCCCAACGTGTCCCCATTCTGGGGCGGGCCCTTCATCTCCCCCACGCTCTTCGGCGTGGCCTCCCCCGACCACCCCCTCTTCCCGGTCTTTGGTTCCTTCGCGAACATGAGCTTTGCTTCGACGAGCTTCGACCTGCCGCGCGGCCTCCCCCTGGTGGCGGCGATCGATCACGACCCGTCCGCGGGTACGGTGACCTTCTACATGTGGGAGGTTACGCGCTGCGGGAAGCTCAACTTCCTCGAGAAGGCGACGACCGTGGTGCCGCTGGCCTTCCTGCACCAGGCGGAGTACAGCTTCGACACGGTCGGCTTGACGCTCTGGAACGATGGCTGGGGTGTTCCGGGCAAGCCCGCCATCGATGCCCTCGTCCATTTCCATCGCCTGATCGTGCATGAAGGACGTGTGGTCATGCCGGAGGAGCCTGGCACCGCCGCCGTGTCCCGCAGTCCTCGATGAGGGCTCATCACTCGGGCGCCGTCTGGGTGAGCGCGCTCTTCGTGCTGGCTGCCGGCAGCCAGGCGCTGGCCCAGCAGCGCTCGCTCCCGCTGGACTGCCTGCCCGACCAGCTGGCCCGCATCGATACTGCCGAGCCCTCTCCGGAGGATCGCTTCGGCGCGGCGTATCTGCCCGGGATCGTGCTTGGGCCCCCGGGAGACTCTGCGCCGAACACGGGAACTTCGAGTGTGGCCTCCCTCGGCTTCGGCGGATCGATGGTTTTCGAGTTCGTCGAGACCGTGATCGAGGACCGGCCAGGCCCGGACTTCATCGTCTTCGAGAACGCCTTCTTTCAGGGGGCCGCACCCGAGAGCCCCGAGGACCACTACGCGATCTTCACCGAGGCCGCCCTCGTGGAGGTCTCGGCGGATGGCGTCGACTGGCGCCTCTTCCCCTACGATGCGGAGGCGCTCGCGGAGGCGAGCGGCAACTGGTCCGTCGATCGGCCGTTGCATCAACGCCTCGGGGGGCTCGCCGGGATCACGCCGACCTTCAGTGGAAACTGGACCGTGCCGGACGACGCGGCGGTCTGGGACCCGGCCGGGCAAGGGGGGATCTCCGGAGCGGGAGGGGATGCCTTCGACCTTGCGAGCGTGGGTCTGGCGGAGGCGCGCTTCGTGAGGATCACCGACGCGCAGACACACAACGGCTACACCGGCAGCGCGGAGGGAGCCGATCTCGATGCCGTCGTCGTCCTGCACGGCCGGCCGCGGCCCCCCGCCGCACCGGACCAGGACGGGGACGGTCTCGCGGACGCCGCAGAACTCGAGATCTACGGCACGCTGCCGGGCGCGCCGGACAGCGACTCGGACGGGACGGACGATGGTCGGGAGATCGCGGGTTGCCGCGATCCGAACAGCGCGGATAGCTCGCCCTTCCTCCGCCGGTCTCCTCGGCTCTGGCTGCGGACCGGGGCGTGCACGGAGCTTCGATGGAGCTTCACGGCGACGGGCGCGCTCTTCGATCTCGAGCGGGGAGAGCTTTCCGCCCTCTCCGGGTCGGATGCCTGGGTGGACTTGGGCGACACGACCTGCCTGGTCGATGACTCGGATACCTGGAGCTACTCCTGCGATGCGGAGCAGCCCCTTGTGGGAAGCGGCCGCTTCTACCTGGTGGCCATCTCGGGAGAGAGCCTCGGTCGATCGTCGGCTCTTCTCGAACGCGAGGCGAGCGGCGGATGCCCGTAGCCTCGCGTCCCGGCTCCCAGCGGTGGATGCCCGTTGCCCCGCGTCCCGGCTTCGAGCGGTGGAGATTCGTAGCCCCGCGTTCCGGCTTCGAGCGGCGGATGCCCTTGGCCCCGCGTCCCGGCTTCGAGCGGTGGAGGTTCGTAGCCCCCCGTCCCGGCCTTGAGAGGCCGATGCCCGTAGCCCGGTGTCCCGGCTTCGAGCGGCGGCGGTTCGCTGCCTTACGTTCCGGCTTCGAGAGGCCGATGTCCGTGGCTCGGGGTCCCGGCTTCGTCTTCGCCGTGGGGTTGCTGCTGGGCGTCCTGCCCCTCGTCCACGCCGGGGACGAGCCGCTGGCTGAAGCGCCCCGCAAGAGCAAGCGCACCGAACAGGTCGAGGTCCTCGCGAACGCCCCTGACCGGGAGGAGAT
>JANTFM010000463.1 GCA_024763475.1 Acidobacteriota bacterium
CGCTGAACCTCTCGATCGTGACCATCCGGCAGGTCGTTGCGGACATCTCGATGCTTGCGGAGAAGGCGCAGGATGGAGAGCTCGCCGCACGCGCGGATAGTGAGCGCCACGACGGTGAGTTCCGCACGATCGTCGAGGGTGTCAACAACACGCTCGACGCGGTCCATTCCCCGATCGCGAGAGCCGCAGCTTGCATGAACGATATCTCGCTCGGCAAGATCCCGGAGGAGATCACGGCCAATTGCCGAGGTGTATTCAACGAACTCAAGCAGAGCCTCAATCGCAGCATCACCGCACTGAAGATGCTCATCGTCGAGGTGAACGCGCTCGCGGAAGCTTCCCTCGAAGGACGTCTCTCGGTTCGGTCGGATCCCTCGCAGCATCAGGGGGCCTTCCGCCAGGTGCTTGAGCGGATGAACGGGACAATGGATGCCGTCGTGAAGCCGATCCGGGAGTCATCCGAGGTTCTCGCGCGAATCGCGGCGAGAGACCTCAGCGCCCGCGTCCAGGGCGAGTACAAGGGAGATCACGCGGAGATCAAGGAGAGTATCAACGCGACGGCGAAGGTGCTTTCCCAGTCCATTTCGGAGATTCATTCCAGCGCCTCCGCGCTTGCGAATGCATCGACCGAGCTCGAAGCCGTGAGCACCCAGATGACCGGCTACGCGGATGACGCCAATGGACGTGCGACGATGGTCTCGAGCGCCACGGAGCAGATCCGGGCGAGTTCCCAGGTGATGACGAGTGGCGCCGAGGAACTCAACCTGAGCATTCGTGAGATCGCTTCCAACGCGGCGTCTTCTGCTGAGGTCGCCTCCCAGGCCGTGACCGCGTCGGAGCGGACGGCCGAGATGGTCGACAAGCTGCGTGAATCGAGTGGGGCCATCGGAGATGTCATCCGCTTGATCACCTCGATTGCCGAACAGACCAACCTCCTGGCGCTCAACGCGACCATCGAAGCGGCGCGTGCGGGCTCCGCAGGAAAGGGTTTTGCCGTCGTGGCCGGCGAAGTGAAGCAACTCGCCAAACAAACGGCCGAAGCCACGGAGCAGATCGGTCCGGTCATCGACGCGATCCGGGAGGACACGGGCAAAGCGGTGGATGCCAACGAGGAGAGCCGCAGGATCATCGGCGAGATTCACAACATCGCGAGCACGATTGCCGGCGCGGTCGAAGAGCAGTCCGCAACGTCGCAGGAGTTCTCTCGCAATGCATCGGAGGCGGGAAAGGGAGCCGAGAGCATCTCAGAGAACGTGACGAGCGTGGCCGAGGCCATCTCGAGAGCTTCGAAGGGGGCGAACCAGGTTCAGCGTTCAGGCAGCGAGCTATCCCGCATGGCGGACGACCTCGACAGGCTCGTGGGGGAGTTCACCCTGTAGCCTCGATGCCTCCCAGGCGCCGGTATGTTCTCCAGAAGACGCGGCTGCCGACGAGGAGCGCGATGCCGATCGCGCTGTAGATCAGCCCGAGCCAGCTTCGGGGTAGCGGACTGTGTCGAAGAAGGAAGCCGGCGCCCATCATGACCAGCACCAGTCCCCAGCCTCCCCAGCCGATGAAGCCGAAGAGGCAGGTCCCGTCGGGCCGACTCTCGATTCGCAGGACGCTTCTTCGCGCGGAACGGCCCAGGACGAAGTAGCCCTTGAGCGCGCCAAGCAAGATTCCGGGAAGGAGAAAATAGAGCGCCTGCGGGAAACCCATGCTCTGACACCAGTGAATGCCTGCGATGAGGAGTCCGGTGCCGACGATGGTCCATACCCCGGCAGCCGCCAGGAGATGGGTCCGGCGAGAGGCTGCTGGTTTCCAGTCGTCCAGGATCTGCTGCGGGCTTCGCTGCATGGGCCTTCCTATACAGGGAGAGGGACGTGCGAAACACGTCCCTCTCAAGCCCTTCATGATAGGCCGCGTTCTGGACCTGGGCTATTGTTTGGCCGCCTTCTTCTCGCGAAGTTCTGCGGCCCGTTCCTTGATCTCGGTCAGATCGCGAAGCATCTCGCTCCAGCCGTACCAGTTGGTGTAGTCGGGATTCGCATGGAACGCCCCCTGGAACGCCCTCATGCGGTGCTTGAGGTGCATCTCGAACAGGCGCTGCTCGATGACCCGCGGGGCGTCATGGAAGGTCAGGAGGTCGGGAAAGGCGTAGGTGTAGCTCGCGGGCTTCTCGAGAATGCCGTCCTGGTAGAGCCCCGCGATCACACGAATGGCCTCGGCGAGCAGGTGATCGGCCTCGCGGATCATGTCGTCGCCCGCGGCGAGGTGTTTCTTGGCGAAGTTCTCGGAGTGGCAGTCGGAGCAGACGCCGACCATCTTGTTACGTTCCTTGTCGAAGGATTCCTGGTCCAGGCGCGCGACCTGGCCGGCCTTGACAACATCCAGTCGTCCGGTGGGATTCCCCGCCGGATCGAGGACGCCCAGAGCCTGGAGGATCGTGACCTGGTCCGCCTTCCACTGCGGATCCTCGGGCAGGGGCAGCCGGACCGCAAGGAAGCCCCACGCGGTGCGATTCTCGTGGTCGCCATCGGGCATGTGGCAGGTCTGGCAGGTCGGGGCCGCGGTAGTCTCGGGAAGAACTCCATTCTGCTTGAGCAGGTACCTCCCTCTCAAGACATGCTCGCAACCGGTCTCACAAGCAATGCAGAGAATTTGAGCGATTTCTAGTCGTTATCCCAGGGGAAGTCAACCGGGTTCATGCGCGGTGATAAGCTGTCACGCG
>JANTFM010000464.1 GCA_024763475.1 Acidobacteriota bacterium
TTGAAGGGCTGGCGCTTCGTCAGCGGCGTCCTCGCATGCGTCCCCGGGTGAAAGCGTCTCGGAGTGTGGCGGAGGTTTCGAACACGCGTTGGGCGACGGACCTCACGTATGTGTATTGCGGGCGGGATGGCTGGTGTCATGTGCCGATTGTCATCGACTGTCCCGACCGCGAGCTGATTGGGTGGCGGATCTCTCGGAGGGGCAACGCCCAAATCGCCGAGGCGGCTCTAGAGGACGGCTTGATCCGTCGGTTTGTCCTGGAGCCAGAAGCCGAAGGAACTCGTCCTGCGGTCGGACAACGGTAAGCGGTTGAATAACGGCGTTCTTTCGCGACCCCTGTTTTCCGGCTACAACTGAGATCACCTCCTGGCGATTCTTGAAGGCGCCAGATAGAGAAGGAGATCGCAGTGAAGAAACGACGGAATGTCGGGATCCGGCGTAGCCGGGAGGAATGGGAATCGATTCTCGAGCGTTTTGAGGAATCCGGGAAGAGCCTGCGGGATTTTTGCCGTGCCGAGGGAATCTCGGCCGAGAGCATTCGACGTTGGCGGCACCGATTGAAGAGGTCCGCGGCGGCTCGCTTCGTGGAGTTGGCGAGTCCGATTCCTGTCGGAGAACCGGTTACCCGATGGGAGCTGGACTGGGAGTTGCCAGGTGGCGGTCGTCTGCGATTGCGGGGCTGAAGAATGTTCTTCGGCAATCGTCCACGAAGGATTCTGGCGTACCGCGAGCCGGTGGACATGAGGAAATCGTTCGACGGCCTCGTTGGTGTGGTGAGGAGTGTCCTGGAAGAAGACCCTCTTGGAGGAACGCTGTTTGTGTTTTTCAATCGGCGAAGGAACTACCTGAAGTTGGTGACGTGGGATCGGACGGGATTCTGTCTGTTTGCGAAGCGTCTGGAGCAGGGCCGGTTTCGCCTTCCGTCAGAGTCATCGTTGCAGGAGTTGAGCGCGGAGAAATTTCGTTTGATTTTGGATGGGATCGTGCTTGGCAGGAGGCGAAGTTTGAGGTAGAAAAAGAGGCATGACGATCGAGGAGAAAGCTGCTTCGTTGGACCGCGATGCGATCGTCGCACTTCTCGTTTCCCACGAAGAACTCGTTACTCAGGTCAAAGCCCTTCAGGCTCAGGTAGCTTGGTTCAAGAGCCAGCTTTTCGGCAAGAAGTCAGAGAAGCGTTTGGTGGAAGGGAATCCCCGTCAAGCAAGTCTTGGAGAGGCATTCGAGCTGGAGCAGCCGTCATCGAAGACGGTAGAAGTCGACAAGCACAGCCGTCGGGTGAAGAGCGGTGGGATCGAGGACGAGGACAGCGGATTCCGTTTTGCTGAATCCGTGCCCGTGGAAGAGATCCGGATTGAGAACCCGGCTCTCGAGGCGGACGGCGCGGAGGTGATCAGCGAGAAGGTGACGTACAAGCTGGCCTACAGGCCTGGAGTGTATGTCCTTCTGAAGTACGTGCGTCCGGTAGTCAAGAGCCGGGATGGTCGTCTGAGCTGTCCTGCCGCGCCGAATTCGGTGCTTGGCAAGAGCCTCGCCGACGTGAGTCTCGTAGCTGGCGTGGTGATCGACAAGATGGTGTATCACTTGCCATTGTACCGGCAGCATCAGCGGATGCAGGCAGCGGGTGTGAAGCTGGCGCGGTCGATGCTGACGAATATCGTGCATCGGGCGGCAGATTTGCTGCGGCCGGTGTACGAGGCGCTTCTGGCGTCGATTCTCGAGAGCAGAGTGTTGGCGATGGACGAGACGCCGATCCGTGCCGGGAGGAAGAAGAGCGGTCGGCGAATGAACACGGGGTACTTTTGGCCGATCTACGGAGACCGGGACGAGGTGGTGTTTCCGTTTGCGCCGACGCGAGCCCACCAGGTGGTGAGGTCGCTTCTTGGGGAGTACTCGGGCACTCTTCTGACGGATGGCTATCCGGCGTATGCCAGGTACGCATCGCAGGTGAAGGCAACGACTCATGCGCAGTGCTGGTCCCACACGAGGCGTCAGTTTGTGAACGCCGAGGACGTGGAGCCGGCACTGAGTGCGAGGGCTCTGGACTTGATCGGTGAGCTCTACGCTCGCGAAGGGGAGTTTCGGCGGAAGGGCCTTGATCCGAAGAAGTTGATTCAGCGGCGGTCGGAGCTGTGCCGTCCGGTAGTGCAGGAATTCTTCTCGTGGCTCGAGAAGGAGCTGGAAACCTGGGCGCTACTGCCGAAGAACCCCTTCACGAAGGCGGCCAACTACGCTCTCGAGAGACGGAAGGAACTGGCGGTCTTCCTCAGCCAGCCCGAGGTACCACTGGACACGAACCACCTGGAGCGGCAGATCCGGCCCATAGCTCTCGGGCGCCGGAACTGGCTGTTTGCCTGGACCGAGATCGGAGCGGAGTATGTCGGGATCCTGCAGAGCCTCCTGGCAACCTGTCGGCTCCAGGGGATCTCGCCCTACCGCTACCTTGTCGACGTGCTGCAGCGAATCGACACTCATCCTGCATCTGAGGTGGCCCTGCTGACTCCCCGGCTCTGGAAGGAGAACTTCTCGGCCGATCCTATCCTGTCGCCCTTGGAGCGCCTGTCTGGCCGCCGCGACGCCTAGATGGAATCCCGAGAATCCCCCCGCGCGGGGCCGACGTCGATTCTCAACCGGTTACACTCTGCCCGCCTCCGGATCCGTCCGCGCAAGGGAGAACCTCGCCTGCGGGCGGCCTGTGGAGGGTGGGCGTC
>JANTFM010000465.1 GCA_024763475.1 Acidobacteriota bacterium
CGTCTCAGGGCCCCAGCGAAGAGCGCCTGCAGGAAATAGCACCAGGAGACGAGTGGGGGAAACACATAGGGAATGAACCAGCCGAGATAGTCTAGATCCAGGTGCCCGATGATGGAGAAGAGGACGAATCCTGGAAGGAATCCGAGGAGGGGAGCCTTCCAGCGCTCCATCACGGCGGGCATGGTGAGGATTGCATAGGCGAGGCCCATGAAGATGCCAAGAGCGTAGTGCGTCGAGATGTGGAGCAGCAGTCCCCCCGCAAAGCTGATGGCAAGAACCTCAGCAGTGCGGCGCCCCCGCGAGAGTGCCGTGGGCTGGGTCATGCCGTGCGATCCTCGTTCCAGGCCCGAAGGACGAGGCAAGCATTGGTTCCGCCGAAGCCGAAGCTGTTTGACAGGGCCACTTGGCAGCCGTAGTCGTCTCCGCCTTCCCGGACGAAGTTCAGGTGCGTGCAGGATTCGTCGACCTCGTCCAGGTTGCGGCAGGGGGAGAGGAAGCCCTCCTTGAGCATCTGGATCGTATAGACCGCTTCCAGTGCCCCGGCGGCCGCCACCGCATGGCCGGTGATGGCCTTCGTCGAGGAGATCCAGGGCTGTTGCTCGCCGAAGACGGCAAGCATCGCCGCCGCCTCGGAGGGGTCGCCCTGCGGGGTTGCCGTGCCGTGGGCGTTGATGTAGTCGACGTCGGAAGGGTCGAGTCCCGCGTCCTCGAGGGCCTCACGCATGACCGACTCGGCACCTTCGGGCCAAGGCACGACCATGTCCCGGCCGTCGGAGTTGGCGCCGAAGCCGACAAGCTCCGCCAGGATCGGTGCCCCGCGGTGCATCGCGGACTCGAGTTCTTCGAGCAGGACGACTCCCGCGCCTCCGCTGATGACGAAGCCGTCCCGGCCCTTGTCGAAGGGGCGGGAGGCCTCCGTGGGTCGATCGTTGTAGGCCCGCGAGATGGCGCGCATCGCATCGAATGCGCAGGCGCTCGCCCAGGTTACCTCCTCGCAGGCCCCTGCGAGAACCTGTTGGTAGCGGCCCGACTGAATCAGCATCCGGGCGATGCCGATCGAATGGGCGCCCGTCGAGCAGGCGGAGGACGGTGCCCAGCTCTCGCCGCGCAGCCCGAAGGCGACAGAGACATTCGCGGCGCCCGTGGATCCCATGGCATGGGGCACGGTGAACGGGTTGATCCGGCGCGTTGACTGGCTGTGCATCAGCTTGTTGCAGGCTTGGTAGTTCTCGAACGCGGAGCCGACTCCGGCACCGATCAGCACGGCGATCGGTTGGCCACGGATCGCCTCGGGTTCGAGGCCGGCGCTCGTGATGGCGTCCCAGGCCGCGCGCAGGGACATCTTGCCGTTGGCGCCTGCATTCTTGGCCATCCGGCGTTCGAGGAAGGGGCAGTCCGGGTCGGGGTCGGGTACGCCGGCGACCTGGGAGACGAGGCCCAACGCCTCCCACTCAGGGACGTGGACCAAGCCGGATCGACCGGCGCGGAGAGCTGGTGTGATTTCTGCGAGGCCTGTGCCGAGGGACGACACGGCTCCACAGCCCGTGATGACGACGCGAGTCCTGTTTGCCATGCACGCATGATACATGGCTTCTTTGGCCTGCGACTCCCGAAGGGCGAGGCGTGGCGAGTTCCTACGAAGACAGGGGGTGGGTCATGTTGATCGAGGCGAGGCCCCAGTCGATGGGCCAGACGGGGACCTCGGCACGGTCTGGGCCCGTGCGCGCTGCCGAGAGGGCAGCCTGGGATGCCGCCATCAGCCCCTCGCTGTCGGGCCAGGGGCCGTTGGGCGCGATGGTGATGCCGGCGAGCCGGGTTCCGTCCTCCTCACCGGCGCCGATGCTGGCGAGAGTCCTGCGCAGCCGGACCACCGCGGGTCCGGTGTCCTGGCAATCGGGCAGCAGCAGCGCGAGAAGATTCCGTTCCCATCGTCCCGCGGCGTCGGATCCGCGAACGGCTTGCTGAATCGCCCGGCCAATGTGGCGCCCACGATCCGCGGTGTCGGGAGCGCCCGCGCTCGGCAGTGCTTCCGGAAGCTCGATCAGGAGAAGCGCCAGAGGATGACTCTCGTGTTCCGCGGTGACCAGGGCCTGCTCGAGTTCGAGGCCGAAACCGCGGCGATTGGCGACTCCCGTGATGGGATCGATGAGATCGAGGCGCCGGATGCGGTCCGCCTGGGCCCGGACATCGCCTTCACGACGAGCGAGGCGCGCCCTGAGCGTCGTGATCTCCTCGCCGAGTGCGTGCCAGCGGAGCGAGAGGAGGACGGTCGCATAGGCGCTGAGGATGGCGCCGGCCAGCGCGCCGATGCCGCCGAGTACCAGCGGCCGGGACGGGAGCAGGAGCACGGCGGGAAGCGCCGACAGGAGCAGCAGGCCACCCGCCAGCAGGTGAAAGGACGCCACGCCGGTGCTCTGCCCCTCCCGCACCAGGATGACGGCGCCGGTCGCTAGGCAGACGACAGATCCCGCCGCGAGCGCGGTGCCCCAGCTCGCGCCCACCAGGAATGGCGAGAGTCCCGCAGCCAGAAGTGCGGCAAGACTCGGCGCGAAGGATCCTGCGGGAGGACGAGTCACTCGATGATCTCCTCCTTCCAGGCGCGGATCTCGATCGCCTTCTCTCGCGGAAGGTAGACACCGAACTCCTTCGCCCCGCCGAGCAGGCGCGGGTCATGAGTGAACATCGTGACGCTCTGGCCGACC
>JANTFM010000466.1 GCA_024763475.1 Acidobacteriota bacterium
CGGCTTGTACTCGCCCGTGGCGGACCCCCCTGGGAGCACAACCCAATCGAATCGGACGATGCCGAAAGTGGAACTCCGGTGTCCTCCTGGACCGGATCCCGGGTCGCCACGGTCTTCAGCGACCGGCGCAGCGGGGCCTTGAAACTACGCTATTCCGCACACGATGGAAGCGGAAACAACCTCGCTTTCGATCTGTCCCTGGGCCTGGCGACGAGGGATGACCTCTCCCCGGGGCTGAGCTGGTCCGGCCACAAGTTGTCGTTGATCTACGATGAGGGTGCCGGACCCCGATTCACGATGCTCACACCCGGCGGCGCCCGGCTGCTTTCCGGAGCCGCCCTTGCCGACGGCGGAGAGAGCGCCGTGGCGCCTGCTGACGACGCTCAGGTCGTCGTGATGACCCTGGCTCCCAGCACCGGAGGAAGGGAGATTCTCCTCGAGTTGCGGGACCGTTCCGGTGGTGTCGCCACCGGCCCCGTCCTTCTCGCGGGCGCGGCCGCTGGACGCAGCGATCCCGCCGTCGTGGCCACGAATAGCGGCTACCTGCTCGCATGGTCCCAGCCGCCCCCGGGAGGCGGACCACGGGAACTCTACCTGGCCGCGACCGACCACGCGCTCGTGACGACCGCCGCCCCGGCCTCCCTGGGGGCCAGCGGTGGGGACGCGCGGAGTCCGGCGCTGGCCTACACGGGAGACGAGGTGGTGGCCATCTTCCGCGACTCGCGCGATGGCGGGCGCTTCCGGCCCTTCCGCGTGCGCCTCGGGGATCTCGCCCAGCGTCTCGGACCCGAGCAGTCCCTGGGATCGGATCGGGACATCGGAGCCCCGCGAGCCTCCTGGGATGGCACGGAACTCTGGACCGCATGGACCCGGGAAAGCGGTGCGACGCGGGAGCTTCGCGCGGGACGGCTGGAATGCCAGGCGGGCCCCGTCGCGTCGCGTGTGCGCCGCCTGCGTCTCCCCTCGGCGTCTCTCCTCCGCTGGGATGCCTCCGAAGCCGCCACCTACGATGTCATCAGCGGGGACTTGGCCAGCCTCGCCTCGGGCGCGGGCTTCCCGCCGTCGGTCGACGCCTGTGAGGCGAGCGATCTGGCCGCGACCGAACTCGCCCTGCCTGAGCGCTCGCTTCCCCGCTTCTATCTCGTGCGCGCCACGGTTGCGGGCACTCCCGGCAGCTGGGATCCGGACGGCCTCTCGGCAACACCAGAACGCGACGGAACGATCCCTGAGATTTGCCCCTGATGGACCCGAGACACAAGACTTGCTCCAGGCGATTCGCCTGGAGATGACTTATGCGTCCGCGACAGCTTCCCCTCCTGCTTGCTACCCTCGCCCTCGCCTTTCCCGCCGTGGCCACCGCGCAATCAAGCGCCATCGACTGGGACTTCCTCGGCATGATGGACAGCGACTATCGGCAGCTGATCCTGAAGTACCGGGACAGTGTGAGGGAGACTCGGCGGCTGGCCCTCGAGCTCTCGCGCACCTTTCCGAGCCCTCTTCTGCGCCTCGAACTGCGGCGGGACCTGTCTCGAATTCGCTGGCAGATCACAGATCCCCTCCCTGGGGCCGGCTGGACCGAAGCCCTGGTCTGCCCCGCAGACCGCGAGGCCCTGGCAAAGATGGAAAACGTCATCATCGAGGGCTCGGCGAGGGCCGAATGGGTGCGAATGCGCATCTCGGGCGATCGGCTGCTGACCCATCGCGCCTGGGGACAACGAGCCCTGCTCGTGCGGGAAGACGGTGCCGTGCTGCGGCTGATGATTGTCGACTAGCGGGGGGACACGAGGATTCGTCAGGCCTTCTCGGCGAAGCTACGGCGACTCTGGCGAGACGGGTTGACAACAGGATAGCGGCCGTATTCAAAGGAACTCCGCCACCGCCAGGGGCGTCGAGGGCCCACGAAACATCTGACGAGCTTCCATGGCGGGGCACGCGTACCCTACGCGGGATCCTCGATGAGCTTGCCCACCGGCGCCCAGGTGTCCGGATCGGTCGCCGTGAGAGAGCGCAGATAGAGCTTCACCGCGTCGGCCGGGAACTCGACGCGCAGAATCTCCACCGCTTTGGCGACCGCTTCGTCCGCGGGCTGGTCGAATTCGGCACCATCCTCGATGACTCCATCCTCGTGGGGAATGCCAAGCTCGCCGAGGAAACGGCCCAGCAGGGGACGCTGATGCACGAGATGGTAGGACATAAGGAGCTGGGTCGCGGTCTCCTCCGGGAGTCCCCCCTCGGAGAGGAGCGCCGCACGACGGGTCTTCGGCAACTTCTCGAGGTAATTCGGTCGCAATCCCCGTGCCGTCATCCACGGAGTCAACGCCATCAGGCGATCCTGCCGCGTGACCCGTTCATCGCTCCAAAGCGAAAGAGCAACCTGGTTGCGCAGGTTCCGGTCGAGTCCTTTCCAGATCTGCCGAGCGGTCCAGATTCCCACGAGCGTTTCTCCTGTGAAGAGCCGTCGTCACGAGTCATAGAATGGCCGCCACGGTAGGGCGGGGCCGGGCTGTGGTCAAGTCCCGGCCACTTACGTGCTACTCTTCGCCGCCTAAGCTGACTTACCTGTTGGAGGATTCGATATGATGAAGATTCGCTTCGCACTCCTGGCTCGTTGCCTCGTCCTGGTCACGCTCGCGTTGGGGCTGGCCCTTCCGCTGACCCTTGCCGAGTCCCTGACCGAGGATTCGACGGGAGTGAGCTAC
>JANTFM010000467.1 GCA_024763475.1 Acidobacteriota bacterium
TCTCAAGTACTTCGTCGAGGTCGACCGAGAGCCGATCGCTTGTCTGGCGTTCTCGGGAGCTGCGTGGCGAGTCGAAGCCCGCGACCGGTGGATTGGCTGGAGCGACGATCAGCGCCGGAGAAGCCTACTTCAGGTGGTGAACAACTCCCGTTTCCTGATCTTCCCCTGGGTCCGGATTCCGAATCTGGCCTCGAGATTGCTGTCTCTTGCCGCGAGCCGACTCCGGGACGATTGGCAGAAGCGGTATGCCTACTCCCCGCTGTTGCTGGAGACTTTCGTACCCACCGATCGATATCGGGGCACGTGCTACCTGGCCGCGAACTGGATCCTGGTGGGCCACACGAAGGGGCGGGGGAGGATGGATCGTCAGTTCGAGGCGAATGTACCGAGGAAGGCAACACTCCTGTTCCCCCTGGTGAAGAATGCGGCAAGCCAGTTGCGAGTTCGTTGAAGCTCCTATCCGCGGCAGAGCCGCACCGAACGAGTCATCCAACCTCCTGCGTTGGTGGGCGAAGCTCGTCCATCATGCCCTGATCATTGAAAGCACGCTCCACGACACCGAACACAGCCAAGATGGGCAAGATCGACTCGCAACACCTCGAACGCCGGGCCTACGTGTATGTACGGCAGTCGACCGCCAAACAGGTCCTCGAGAACACCGAATCGACGGCTCGGCAGTACGCACTGGCTGAGCGGGCCCGGGCTCTGGGGTGGTCCGAGAGCGCTATCGAGATCGTGGACGAGGATCTCGGTCGCAGTGGCACGACGACCGAAGAGCGCTCAGGTTTCGCCCTGCTGACCGAGGCCGTGGCCGACGGCGAGGCTGGGGCGATTCTGGCGATCGAGGTCTCACGCCTGGCGCGTTGCTCCCAGGACTGGCAGCAGCTGCTCGCCCTGTGTGCCGTCGCCGGGGTGGTGGTCATCGACGAGCAAGGGATCTACGACCCTCGGAACGGGGACGACAAGTTGCTTCTCGACTTCAAGGGCACGATGAGCGAGGCAGAGTTGCACTGGCTTTCCCTGCGGCTGAGGGGCGCGATGAACAGCCTGGGCAAGCGCGGGGAGTTGCGTTTCCCGGCGCCGACGGGGTACATCTGGGGCAGTCACGGTTTCGAGAAGGACCCCGATCTGGCGGTACAGAAGGCGATCGAGGTGGTCTTCGATCGTTTTGCGATCGAGCCCACGGTTGGACGTGTCGTGCGATGGGCAAGGGAGGTGGGCTTCAAGATCCCGGCCCGGCATTCGTTCGCTGATGGCACGAGCGAGCTGACCTGGAATCCGCTCTGCGTCAGCCGCCTGAAGGAGATGCTCAAGAGCCCGATTTTCGCGGGGGCCTACGCCTACGGACGGCGGGGGGAGACGAAGGTGATCGTCGACGGCCGGATTCGAACCGCTCGCCGGAGCAAGAGCCTGGACGAATGGACAGCCCTCATCCAAGATGCGCACGAGGGCTACATCAGCTGGGAGGTGTACTTGAAGAACCAGGAGCGGCTGCGTGAGAACGCCGCCCGTCGCCCCAACAAGGGAGCTCCGCGAGAGGGCCGCGCCCTTCTGACGGGAGTTCTTCTCTGTGGTCGCTGTGGACGGTCGATGACTGTCGCCTACCAGGGCAAGGGCGGCGATCGGTGGACGTACGTGTGTCGCGGCGAGAGCGGTCACGGCAGCAAGGCGTGTTGGACGATCAGCGGACCGGCGATCGACGTCGCCGTAGAGGAGCTGTTGCTGCGCATGATCATCCCGGACGAGCTCGAGCTCACTCTTGCGGTGGAACGGGAGGTCGAGTCTCAGGCGTCCGCGTTGAATGAGCAGTGGAAGCTCCGGCTGGAGAAGGCGGAGTACGAGGCTCGCCGGGCCGAGCGCAGGTACATGGTCGTGGACCCTGACAATCGCGTCGTCGCCCGGACCTTGGAAGGGCAGTGGGAGAGCTGCCTGCAGGAGCTCGAAGCGGTCCGTCATCAGTACGAAGAGGCCCGGCGGGAGCGCCGCGTGCAGCTGACCGATGAAGACCGTAAACGGATCCGTGAACTGGCCCACGACCTTCCCAGCGTATGGCACTCGCCAACGACGAGCCCCGCGGATCGCAAGGCGATGCTTCGTATGGTGATCGAGGCCGTGTCGATCCGTCCGATCGACGTGCCCGAACGCAGGACCCACATCCAGGTGCAATGGACGAGTGGTGCGGTGGACGAGTGGTCGATCTTGCGGAGGAGGAATCAATCCACTTCGAATGCTGCGATCGAGCGGATTCGCGAACTGACGGAGCTGGGAATGGCCGACGGGGCGATGGCGGAGCGGCTGAACGAGGAGGGATTCGTGACCGGTCGGTCCCGCCGGTGGACTGCTGAGGCCGTGAAGAGGATGCGATTGATGCACACGACTGTCCGGCGAGCTCCTACCTGCGGCGATCGCCAGGCGCTTCCCGATCGGCACCCCGATGGACGCTACTCAGTTGGCGGTGCGATGAAGCGGTTCGGCGTCTCCGGCGACAGGGTCCGGAGGTGGATCAAGCGCGGGCTCGTCGAGGCTGTGCGCGAGGACTTTGAATGGTGTAAGGGTGCATGGTGGCTGAGCATTGACGAGACCACGGCGAAACGCCTCGAGAAGGTGGCAGTGAAGCGAAGACGGTCACCGAAGCGGAAGAACGCCAGGGTAGTCGGACGGAGGTAATGTACTGTGGATGGCCCCTCGAGCACC
>JANTFM010000468.1 GCA_024763475.1 Acidobacteriota bacterium
GCGAAACCGTCGAGTTCGTTCTCGAAGACATGCACCCGGAAGTCCCCATGCTCGGTCGGGAGAGACGGTGCGGCGGCCTGGCGAATCAGACGCTCGTGCTGCATGCGATAGCGGATGAGGCTCGCGATCGTGATCATCTTGATCCCGTGCTCCAGGCAGAAGGCATCGAGATCCGGAACGCGAGACATCGTGCCGTCCTCGTTCATGATTTCGCAGATCACTCCTGCCGGGTACATGCCTGCCAGCCGTGCAAGATCGATCGCGGCTTCGGTCTGCCCGGCTCGGCGCAGGACGCCACCCTCCGCCGCCCGCAGGGGAAACATGTGCCCCGGGCGAGCCAAATCGGATGGCTTCGTCGCCGGATCGATCGCCGCCTTGATCGTGACGGAGCGATCCGAGGCGCTGATCCCGGTCGTCGTACCATGAGCGGCCTCGATCGAGACGCAAAACGCCGTATCGAAGCGCGCGGTGTTTTCCGTCACCATCGGTGGAATCTTCAGTTCGTCGAGCCGCTGGCCCGTCATCGGAAGGCAGATCAGGCCGCGGCCGTGGCGAGCCATGAAATTGATGGCCTCGGGGGTCACCTTTTCCGCCGCGAGGGTCAGGTCCCCCTCGTTTTCGCGGTCCTCTTCATCGACGACAACGATCATCTTACCGGCGCGAAAGTCCTCGAGAGCATCTTCGATTGTCGCAAAAGGCATGACGTCACTTCCTTGTCCTGAATTGATGCGGATGGCGGATCATATACCCGCCTCACCCTCCCGGCACCTAAGAGGCAGCTCCTGCGTCAAGTGGGCCGGAAAGGCTCCATGGCCGCCACGGCATACTTGCCCAGGACGTCGTATTCCAGGGTCACATCGTCACCCACGCGTCGCGCCGAAAGAGTCGTCGCCGCCAGAGTGGCAGGAATGACCGTCACCTCGAAGCTGCTCGTGTTCCTTCGGGACAACGTGAGGCTCACGCCGTCGAGCGCGACCGAGCCCTTCTCCACGAGGAGCGGCCGGCCACCCTCGGGAATCGCGAAACGCATCTGGGTCGAGCCGTCGGCCAGGCGCTCGACCCGCTGCAGGCGTGAAAGCGCGTCGACATGCCCCTGGACGAGATGCCCGCCCAAGCGATCCCCAACGCATAGTGCACGCTCCAGGTTGACCGCTCGGCCACTCTTCCAGCGCGCTCTTCCGCCACAGCGTTCAAGGGTCTCTGGCGAGAGATCGGCATCGAAGGCCTGATTCTCGAAGCGGGTCACCGTGAGGCAGCAGCCGTCGACAGCAATGCTCTCACCGGCTTCCAGATCCCCTCCTGGCAACGTGTGCTGCACCGTGATCGTCAACGCGTTGGCACGCCGCCGAATGCGGGTGAGTTTGCCGATGCCAGCGACAAGTCCGGTAAACACGAGAGAGCCTCCCTGTTGCTAGGGATAGAGGGTCAGAAGTAGATCCTCACCCAAGGAGATCCTCTCCGCAATCCGCCCCCGCCAGGCCTGCGCGAGTGGGGTCTCCCCCGTCGTGAGCGCGCTCACGGCACCGGGATCTCCCAGGAGTGCCGGAGCAAGGTACCAATAGATCTTATCTACGGCTCCCGCGGAGAGGAAATGGCCGTGGGTCACACCACCCCCCTCGACGATGACTCCGAGAACCCCTCGCCGGGCCAGTTCCTCAAGGATCTCCAGCGGAGGGACGAGCTCCCCTGCCCCGCTGCAGACGACGATTTCCGCACCGGCGTCCTCGAGTGCGCGTCGTCTCTCGGCGGGTGCGTCAGGGCCGCAGAAGATGAGGACAGGGGGCCACCGCTTGCGGAGCAGCTCAGAACCCGGCGGGGTACGCAGTTGGCTATCGAGCACGCAGCGGAGGAAGGCGCCGCCGTCTTCATGGCCGCTCGGCGGGAGCAGGCTGGGATCATCTGCCAGGACGGTTCCCACGCCGACCAGGATGGCGCCATAGCGATCCCGCAGTCCCCGCGAATGTTCGCGTGCCGTCTCGCCCGTGATCCATCGAGCTTCGCGTTGCCGATCCGCGATCCGACCGTCGAGCGTCGAAGCGACCTTGAGAAGCGCGAAAGCCCGTCCCTCGCGCCGGTGGACGAGGTAGGCCTCGAGGACTCTCTCGGCCGCTGTTGCCATCGGCCCTTCCGCGATCTCCACCTCGATGCCGCCGGCCCTGAGGGCGGCAATGCCTCGACCGGAAACCCGGTGATCGGGATCGATCAGGCCGACAATGACTCGCGAGATCCCGGCAGACAGGATCGCGCTCGTACAGGGTGGGGTTCTGCCCGAATGAGCACACGGTTCGAGCGAGACGTACAAGGTTGCAGCTCGGGCGCGCGCGCCGGCCTCCCTCAGGGCGACGACTTCTGCGTGGGACTCGCCGAGACGTCGATGCCACCCCTGTCCGACAATCTCGCCCGCAGCGACGATGACACACCCGACTCGTGGATTGGGCGCGGTCGCTCGACCACCACGTCGAGCGAGGGTAAGCGCCTGTTCCAGGAAGTGAAGCTCCTCGGGCCTGATCACGGCGACAAGGCTCCTCCGCCGCGTGTTGGCGCCAGGAGGCCCTCGACGAACTCCACAGGATCATAGTCGAGCAAATCGTCCCCGCCCTCTCCTACGCCGATATAGCGCACCGGGAGGCCGAGCTCCGAGGAAATGGCCACCGCGACCCCACCGCGGGCCGTTCCGTCGAGCTTGGTCAG
>JANTFM010000469.1 GCA_024763475.1 Acidobacteriota bacterium
TGCAAGCTCTCAGGATGAGACCCGCTCCTTGACGGTGACTCTCGTCGAACAGGAAGGCAAGATCGTCGCCAACATCAACTACTCCGACTCCAAGCCGTGAGCGAAGAGCGCAAGAAGACGTATCACGCGGGGAACTTCCTCGACGACGTCTGCCGAGTCTGTAAGCTCAGCCGAACCCACACGGTCCTCGCGGCGACTCCGGAGGGTGAGCCGCTTCGCGTCAGCTGCGACTATTGCGGCAGTCAGCACAACTACCGGGGGAACCGGGAGCCGTCGACTCCCCGTCCCTCCACCCCCGGGCCGGGCGCCACAACACGCAGCAGAAGCGCCTCGCGCGAAGCCTTCCCGCTGGTCAGTCCAAGAGAAAGGAGCATGCCGATCATGGACGCCGGATCGACTGACGACCTGGAACTCCTGATCCGACGCGTCATCCGAGAGGAAACGGGCCTCAGCAGCGCGGTTCCCGCGGAGAAGTGGCGTGATGGCGAACTCGTCCTGCGTCCGGGGAGAGACACCCTGCAAGAGAAGTCCTGGCCGATCGAGACCTTCTTCCACAAGATCGTCATGGTGCGGAACCGCCTGCGAACCCTCGAGCAACAGGTCAATGCCTCCGACATGCCCGCGGACAAGAAGGTAAAGATGCAGGGCTACATCACCGGCTGTTACGGTTCGCTCTCGAGCTTCAACGTCCTCTTCGCCGACGAAGAGGATCGCTTCTGAGTCTCCCCAGACGGTCGACGAGTTTCCTGCATCGCAGCGGCGTCTCGCCCGGAGGCCTCGTCTCCCCGAGTGGTCGCCGCGTCCTCAGGCTCTTCCGGGGCCGCGCTGAGAGGTCTCCGAGTCTCCCCAGGCAACCGCCGTTTCCTCAGGCCATTCCGGGACCGCGCTAAGAGGTCTCTGAGTTCCCCCGGCAACCGCCGTTTCCTCAGGTTGTTGCGGGGCCGCGCTGAGAGGTCTCTGAGTCTCCCCAGGCAACCGCCGTTTCCTCAGGCTATTCCGGGGCCGCGCTCTGAGGGCTCTGAGCCTTTCCGGGCAGCCCGCTTACTGCTCCTTGCGGGCTCGCTTTCGCAGGACCTCACGCTTCGTCGTGTCCAGCTCACGCTTGCGGATGCGGATCTTGGCCGGCGTGATCTCGACGAGTTCATCCTCCGCGATGAACTCGATCGCACGCTCGAGGCCCATCCTGTGGGGTGGGCGCAGCGTCACGAAGGTATCGGCGTTGGCGCTTCGCATGTTGGTCAGCTTCTTCTCGCGCACGATGTTCACATCGAGATCAGTCGCCCGATTGCGCTCGCCGACGACCATGCCGGTGTAGACCTCCTGGCCAGGCGGCAGGAAGAGTTCCCCTCGCTCCTCCAGACCGTAGGCCGCATAGGCCGTCACCTTACCGGGCCGGTCAGCAACCAGCGCGCCGCTGGTCCGCTGCGGAATGGCACCGGCCCAAGGTGCGTATCCCTCGAGTTGGGTGTTGAGCACGCCCGTGCCGCGCGTATCGGTCAGGAACTCGCCGCGGAAGCCAATCAGCGCCCGCGAGGGGCAGATGAACTCCAGCGACACCCGGCCGGATCCACCATTGACGAGGTTGACCATTCTCCCCTTGCGCACGGAGAGCTTCTCCGTCACGACACCCACGTAGTCCTCCTGGACGTCGAGATAGACGTGCTCGAAGGGCTCCTTCAGAATGCCGTCCTCCTTGCGGGTGATCACACGGGGCTTCGAGGCGAGAAGCTCGAAGCCCTCCCGGCGCATCGTCTCGAGCAGGATCGCGAGCTGCAGCTCTCCTCGCCCGCGAACCTCCATCGCATCCGCGCGATCCGTGGGGAGAACCCGGAGCGCCACGTTGAGCCGCATTTCCTTCTCGAGCCTTGCCTTGATCTGCCGCGACGTGAGTTGCGTCCCGCTTCGCCCGGCGAAGGGGCCGTCGTTGACCAGGAAGACCATCGAGACGGTGGGCTGATCGACGTGAATCCGCGGCAAGGGTCGTGGGTCGTCGAGATCGGTGATCGTGTCTCCGATGAAGATCTTCTCGATACCCGCCAAGAGCACGATATCGCCGGCCTCCACCTCCTGCACCGAAACGCGCTTCAAGCCTTTGTAGGTATACAGTGCCGAGAAGCGCACGCTGTTGACCGCCCCGCTGCTGACGACCTGGCCGTAGGCCTTCCCCATCTTCAGTCCGCCATTGATCATGCGACCGAGGGCGAGCTGACCGACGTAGGGGTCATAGTCGAGGTTGGTCACGAGGAACTGGGGCAGGGCTTCGTCGTCTGCCTCGGGCGCGGGAATCGTCGTGAGAATCGACTCAAACAGGGGCAGCAGATTCGTAGATCCGTCCCCTATCTCCATGTGGGCAACGCCGGCCTTCGCGTTGGTGTAGATCACCGGGAAATCCAGCTGCTCGTCATCGGCGCCGAGGTCGATGAAGAGATCGTAGACCTCGTTGACGACCTGATCGATACGCTCGTCCTTGCGATCGATCTTGTTGATGACGACAATGATCGGCATCCGAACGGCAAGGGCCTTCTTGAGGACGAAGCGCGTCTGGGGCAGCGGCCCCTCGCTGGAGTCGACCAGCAGCAACGCCCCGTCGACCATGTGCAACCCCCGCTCCACCTCGCCGCCGAAGTCGGCGTGGCCCGGAGTGTCCACGATGTTCAGCTTGACGCCGCGGAAGTTGACCGCCGTGTTC
>JANTFM010000470.1 GCA_024763475.1 Acidobacteriota bacterium
TCACCCTCGTCACCTGCTTTCCGCTCGATGGGTTGACACCCAGCTCGCAGCGCCTTGTTGTCGTCGCACGCCAAGAATCCGGAGATTAGCGTTCGCGAAAGAATAGGTCCCCAGTTCTCGCACCCGGATTCGGCTTGGGCGACGGGGCGAAAGCAGAGGCGTGGCAGAGCGACGGGGTGAAAGCAGAGGCGTAGCAGAGCGACCAGGCGAAAACAGAGGCGTGGCAGAGCGACGGAGTGAAAGCAGAGGTGTAGCAGAGCGACGGGGCGAAAACAGAGGCGTGACCGAGCGACGTCGAGGATGACGCGGACGCACCCGGGCCGAAGAGGGTCCGGAGATGGGATGCGAGAATGGGTAGTTCTTCTTGCGCGGGCCCTTAGCTGCTTTCCAGGACGATTTCTGCGCTGCCTTTGCTATGCTCGCCAGCGATGTCGACAGAATCCAAGACAACGAGGGGCACCTGGCAGCTTCGGGTGGACACGGGCGGGACTTTCACGGACTGCCTGGCACGAGATCCATCGGGACGGGAGTCTCGAGTCAAGGTGCTGTCTTCGAGTTGCCTTCGTGGCGTCGTGCGCGCCGTCGAAGGCAAGCGAAGACTGGTCATCGACTGCGTCTGGAGCGGCGGCCCCGCATTCGTCGTGGGCTTCCGATTCCGGATGCTCGGGGCGACCGGCCCCGGAGTCCTTGTTTCGGCCTACGACCCGGTAGCTCCTGCGATCGAATTGGAAACGGTGGCTCGCGGGGAGAGGATCGCTCCGGGGTCTGCCTTCGAGCTCCTCTCTCCGGAACCCGCACCGCTCCTCGCAGCTCGCCTCGTGACCCAGACTCCCCTCAACGAGCCACTCCCTCCCATTCACATGCGCCTCGCAACGACGCGGGGCACGAATGCCCTGCTCACGCTCGGCGGCGTGCCACCGCTTCTCGTGACGAATCGGGGCTTCCGGGACCTGCCCTTCATCGGCACGCAAGCCAGGCCGGAGCTTTTCGTCCTGCATGACGGCCGACTCCCGCGCCTCTACGAGGACGTGCTCGAGATCGAGGGTCGTCTGGATGCGGACGGTCGTGAGATCGAGACGATCGATCTTCGTGCGCTGCGCGAGGACGCTGTGACCTGGGTCGCCCGCGGCGTTCGTAGCGCCGCGGTCGCTCTCCTGCACGCGGACCGAAACCCGGCGCAGGAGCAGTCCGTGGCCCGCGTGCTCCGCGAGGCAGGGTTTCGCCACGTTTCCAGCTCATCCAGCCTTGCGCCCTCCATCCGGATCCTTCCCCGGATGCAGACTGCGATTATCAATGCCTACCTTTCTCCGCTGATCGAGAGCTATTTGGCCACGATCGACGACACGCTTCGCGAGGGGCGGCTGCGTGTCATGACCAGCGCGGGAGGACTCGAAGGGGTGGCGTCCTACCACCCTAAGGACAGCCTCCTTAGCGGACCCGCGGGCGGCATCGCGGGTGCCGCGCGGGCCGCAAGCGAGGCAGGCCTTTCCCGCATCCTTGCCTTCGACATGGGCGGGACGAGTACCGACGTCGCCCGCTACGATGGCGATTTCGAGTACGTGTTTCAGCACCAGGTCGGTGCCGCTCTTCTGGTGGCGCCCGCACTCGCCATCGAGAGCGTGGCCGCAGGTGGAGGCTCCGTGTGCAGCTACGACGGCGTGCGGCTGCGCGTTGGCCCCGAGAGCGCGTCGGCCCATCCGGGCCCCGCCTGCTACGGTGCGGGGGGGCCACTGAGTGTCACGGACCTGAATCTCCTGCTGGGCCGCATCGATCCCTCGCGATTCGAGATACCAATCGACGAGGCTGCGGCTTGGGCCGCTCTCGACGCCGTGCGCGAGCAGCTTCGTGCCGGCAGCGGGGAAGACCTCTCCCGCGAAGAACTGCTCGAGGGCTTCCTCGACCTGGCCAACGCGAAGATGGCGGACGCGATCCGGCGCATCTCGCTCCGCTCGGGCTACGACCCCGGGGAGTACACGCTCCTCGCCTTCGGCGGCGCAGGACCACAACACGCCTTCGGTGTCGCTGACGAGCTCGAGATAGGTTCCGTCATGATCCCCCCGAACCCAAGCCTGCTCAGTACGGAGGGCCTCGACGCCGCGCTCGTCGAACGCTTCGCCGAGGAACAGCTGCTCGCCCCGCTCGACGAGGCGAGCGAAGCACTCTCTGACGGCCTTGCCCGACTCGAGTCCCGCGCGCTCGAGCGACTGGCCGGAGAGGGAATTTCCGGAAACGAAGCTGCTATCCGCCGCCGCATCGCCTCGATCAGGTTCCAGGGGCAGGATGCGACGCTCGAGATCGAGCTGGAATCACTCAGGACACTGCGCGAGGATTTCCTCCGGCGATACCGTCGCGTGTTCGGCCATTCGCCGGAGTCGCGACCGGTCGAAATCGTGTCTCTGCGGGTCGTGGCCTCGAGTCGGCCTTCCGCGGCGAACAATACCTCGCCCCGCGCGCACGCGAGCCACGGCGCCTCCTGGTCGGAGGGTCGAGTCGCAGAACCCTCGCCCCGCGCGCACACGAGCCACGACCCAACACCGCGGAAGCCCGAAGAGGCTCACACCTCGCCCCGCGCGCACGCGAGCCACGACCTAACGCCGCGGAAGCCCGAAGGGGCTCACACCTCGCCCCGCGCGCACACGAGCCACGAACATCAGCGCGAACATGACGCTGATCCAGAACCCTC
>JANTFM010000471.1 GCA_024763475.1 Acidobacteriota bacterium
ATGCCCCAAGTAGAAGATCAGCGGATGCCGCAGCGGATCAGCGCGCGCATAGAAAGCTGCGTCCGCGGTCATCACATCGAAGAGTTTCTCGTAGATCTCCCAGGAGTTGCGAAAATACTCGCGGATCGTCGCACGAAGTTCCTCCGGCGGAGCCTGGTCCAGTGCGGGGGTAGGCATCATCTCGGGACGCATGTTCACTCCTCTTCAATAGGAGGCTTACCGACAAGGGGCCTTCCAGTCTAGGTTAACGACCAAGCTTGTCCACCAGCGATGAGACGGTTCGGGGCTTCGTCCCAGCGGAAATGGGCGCTACCCGGAAGGATATTGTCAACTTGATCCCGTCTCCGTCAGACTCCACGGATGACTCCAAGAGCGAGCTCCTATCACGGCTACCGACTCCCGCAGGAAGTCATCGGTTACGGGGTTTGGTTGTACCATCGATTTGCTCTGAGTTTCCGCGACATCGAGGAATGGCTCGCCGAACGTGGAGCCATCGTTTCCTATGAGACCGTTCGTCAATGGTGCCGAGAGTTCGGGCCCAAATACGCCCGGAAACCCGAGCGGCGCCAGGGCTGACCTGGCGACGTCTGGCATCTCGGCGAAGTCTTCGTGAGGATCAGAGGTGAGCGCCACTATCTTTGCGTCCTGGAGCGAAGATTGTTGCACTCCCGTTTCGTCGAAAATGTTGTTCCGCTAACGTTCGTATTTATTTGAACTACGCTGCGCGAGAGGATCTTCGGACGGAATCAGCCGCATGATCGGGTTCTGTCAGAACCCGGAGCGACTCGCGACAAGTTGACAATGCCTTCTCGCCCTACCCTCATCCTCAGAGACGAGCGCCCCTCACGGCTCTTTCGATCACCAGATCTTCGATTCAGACTCATCCAGCAGCCCGCTCGAGACCGAGCTCAGCAGTGATTCCTGCGCGCTTGCATAAATGGGTACAGCGGGAAGGTTTACGACACGGAAATTTTTGCCCACCCAGTAAAGAAGCGCCGTATCTTCTGGACTGGCTCCGGGCGCATCCCCTTGCGGCCGGAGAGTCGGGAATGAGGGGCACTTCCCGAGTTTGCCGAGTCGAGCGACAGCATGACTCCGCCGGCACAGGGTCTCCGGGCCTTTCGCTGGCGAGACGCGTTGGTGCGCGTTCGTTCTTGGTTGAGGCGTCAGGGGCACTGGGAGGGTGTTGTCATGCACCGGTTTTTCCGGGATCGGTTTTTCTGCGAACTAGGGTCAACGGTTGTTTTCTGTGCGCTCATGATCGTCGTCGTGTCCCCATGCATGGCCCAGGTGGGTGAGGTGCAGGGTGTGCATTTCGATGACGGGGACACGATCGCCTGGAGCGCACTCGAGGGCGTGCTCGGTTACCACATCTACCAGGCGGAGGTTGGTGCCCTGGGCAGCGGCTATGGAGAGTGTGCTTTCGGCTCACTGTCTGGGACCAGCGCGCAGGTGACCCAACTCCCCCCCGTGGGAACGGCGTTCAGCTACCTCGTTGCCGGCTTCGACGGGGAGGGTCAGGGCTCTCTCGGTGAGGATAGCGAGGGTGCGCCCCGTGAGGAGGATCTTGCCTGCACGCCGGCCCGCCGGCTTTTTCCCATCGTGTCGAATGGTGTGGCAGGGGATGGGGTCGAGGATGGCCAGATGCCGCGCCTGGGCCACACGCTCATTGCCGAAGCGTGGGATCCTGGGCGTTTTGGTTTCGCGGCCGGAGTCGTGCCCGCGACGGGCGAGATGGTGCTCTCCGTGACCGATCTCTCGCTCCGGGGTCGTGGAATCGATTTCACGCTGGACCGCAGCTATCGCAGCCAGGTCGACCATGACGGCGCTTTTGGGCACAACTGGTTTTCGCCCCTGACCTCCTTCCTCCGCAGCGGGAAGGGTGGTGATATCGTCTTCTGTGACGGAGAGGGCCGCTGTGAGACCTTCGGATGGGGCGGCACAGGCTACGCCTCTCCTCCGGGGCAGTTCGCACGTCTCTTCAAGAAGGACAGTAGCTATGCTCTTCGCGGGCCGGATGGCACGGTGTGGCGTTTTCATCTTCTTGATGGGTCGAGTGTGTCCGGCGCCCTCTCCTCCGTGGAGGATCGCCTGGGCAATCGACGTTCCTTCCTTTACGACAGCCAGGGCTTGTTGACGACCATCGTCACCAGTCTCGGCAAGTCGATCTCGCTGAGTTATGACGAGCAGGGGCGCATCGTTTCCGCCTCCGATGACGCCGGCCGGGAGGTCGTTTACTCCTACGACAGCGAGGGAGATCTTGTTTCTGTGCGCTCGCCCGTCGTGAAGGGAACGCCGAACGGGAATGACTTCCCCAGCGGCAAGACGGTCCAGTACAGCTACAGCAACAATCCCGATGATCCCCACCTGGCCCACAATCTTCTAACGATCGCGAACGGAAGCGGCGCGATCTTCCTGCAGAACACCATCTCCTCCGCTCCGGACAACATTCCGGCCGATCTGCGCTATGACCGCGTCCTGTCCCAGGAGCTTGGAGGGATCAACGCCAGCGGTGTTCCAGCGGGAGGCACCGTGACCTATGCCTACGAGGCTCTCAACTCCGGAGCGGGCGGCGGACAGCCGGATTTGCCCCGGAGGAGAGTGACGGTCACCAGCCCCGGATCGGTGGAGACCTCCAGTGATTCGAACGTTGTGGCCCATGA
>JANTFM010000472.1 GCA_024763475.1 Acidobacteriota bacterium
AGATGCCCCTCGCCGGCCGCCTCGTGCCCGAGTACGCCGACCGAGGAGACATCCGCGAGGTGCTCAGGCGCACCTACCGCATCGTCTACCGCGTGCGAGACGAGACCATCGAGGTGCTCACGATATTCGAGGGGCATCGCCAGTTCCCGCGGGGAGCCCTCCCAGAGGCTGAGACGTAGCTATCGCCTGACGGTTTCGGGCTCGTGCGTCATCTCGCTACGCCCCGAGCTGCCGGGCCACGCGGCCGGGGAACCGGGCCTGCGCGCCCCTCACCACGGCGTCCCTAGCACGCAATTGGCAACCTCCGAGTCGATCGCTCGAAGCATCGCCGAGTCAACCCACCACCACGCCCGACCAGTGGGGAATGCGAACTGTCGTCACTGGTGGGTTGTAATTGTCGCCGGCCAGCCTGTGGCCCGGCGTGGACTAATTGTCCTACCAAGGGCCTCCCCGAGACCAGTGCTTCGGCAAGAGCCTACGATCATGGATTGCTTCCACCACGGGCATCAGGAATCGCGCAATCACCTGAGCGGCGTCTGCGAGGTTGTCTGGCGCGCCCTCGATTCGACCTTTCCTGAGGTACGCCTGCCATTGCTGGTGGCGAGCGGGGAGGTCGTAGTAACCCGACGTAAGCGCGATAGGTATCTCGGCGGGCAGCTGCGTCCCTCGACGTTCAAAGGTCGCCTGGATGGCTTCGGCTAGGCGGACTTCCTCGAAATCGCGGCGCTCGGCCAGCAGCCAGATGTCCAGGAAGTCCTTCAGGCGGGTATTTCGGACGTCCAGCGAAACCATAGCTTCAAATTTCTCGGCGATGGCGGTCTCCGGGGGATAGCCGAGCAGCGTGGGAGCGGGGAAGTCCAGCAACGTGGGATACGTGATCGAAGCGGGCGCTGGTTTGATGACATCGCCGAACCCTACGTCGACCTGGAGGGCAATGACCGCCTTGCCGAGATACGCACGCGGCCGGACCCGCACGCCGTCGTATTTCGCCTCGAGGCGGATGTCGTCGCCGGAGACCTCGTCGACTGGAAACCTCAGCCCATCGTCTTGCACGTCGACCAGCAGGCTATCCCGGATCGCAGAGACAATCTCGTCCACCGTCGCCGTCTGGCGGCCGTGCAAGTCGATGTCCTTGGTGGTGCGTGCGATACCGTCACCCCAGAGCTGCAGCATCAGCGCGCCCTTGAGCACGAAGCGCTCGGCATGCTCCGACTGGCTGATCCGATAGAGGAGGCGCTCCATCCCGTAGAGCTGTAGGAGCTCGTTGAATGCGCGCCCCTCGGCCTTGGCCCGCTGCAGCAGACGAGTATGCACCGAGACCGCCATGTCCTTGATGCCCTTCTTCACAGCATGGCCTCCAGGTAGGGCAACATCACCCGTTCGACCCTGCACAGGCGTGCGTAGTGAAGCAGGTCTGCTGGCTTGCCGATGCGACGATCACGCCATCTCGAGAGCGCGTCCAGCACCACCTCCATGCCCAGCTTGTTCCGGAAACGGAAGCAGTCCACCACGGCCTTCGAAGGGTCGTAGACACGCGCCGCCACACCGTCGAGGTCGACCTCCATCACTCCAGCGGTCAGCGCCTCACCGGTGAAGCGGAACACCCGGATCGGCGGATGGTCGATGGTCGGCGTTCTTGTTCCGCGCGGCAGCGCGATCTGCACCTCCCGCGGGATCTCCGCGGTGAGGCCGTGGTAGTCGAGCGCGGAGACCAGGCAAATCACTGCTCGGGGTACACGTAGTGCCACGGTCGCCAGATCCGGGTTGGACAGAGGCTCGAGCGAAGCCAGACGATATACTCCACGGCTCACCCTCTCGAGCTGCCCCTCGTCGCGAAGCTGGTAGAGCGTCCGCGGGTGGATCCCCAGCGTGAGCGCCTGCTTGGTCTTCAGGGTGCCGTTGTGCTTCTCGAACAGCGCGAGCGCTGCCTGCCTCGCATCCATGGGCATGGTGGATAATAAGTGCATCAACAACGTTCAAATGTAAACAACTTTATCCTAGGTCCGATATTGCGGGAGGCGCCGAGTCTCGTCCCCATGAAACCCGGCAATCGGAGCAGTTCTGCGTGTAACTCCCTGGAATTACAACTGCGACTATCGCCGTATCCGTGCGTCTGAGAACAGTTTGGGCAGCATTTGGGCACTGACCCAAAATGCAGAATTACACCCAACTGGAATCATTGGCCTTTTTAATGGAGGCGCCGGGAGTCGAACCCGGGTCCGGAAGCGATCCACTGAAGCCTCTACGAGCGTAGTCGCTGTTTTGATTCACGATGGGAGCCGCCCAACGACAGGCTGCTCCGCACCGCTAGGCCACCTATTGTTTCGCGCGTCGGACGGCGGTCGTTCCGGGCGCTAGCCTGTTTTTATGGCGCCCTGTCCAGATGCCACAGGCGGGGCTTCCGGCAGAACGCTCGCCGTCAATTAAGCGGCGAGAGCGTACGCGTTGTCGTTCGCGTTTCTTGTTCTGGCTTTTGATGAGGGGCCAGGACCCTCAGCATCGCAACTTCAGCTTCATCCGCCCCCGTCGAAACCACGTCGCCCCCGAATCGAGGGACTGCCTGGTTTGCCCCCTCCCCCCCGGATGGGGCGTTCTGCCCGGGGGAGCGGGGGACTGTTTTGCCATACGCACCAGGTATCTTGACTCCGATGTG
>JANTFM010000473.1 GCA_024763475.1 Acidobacteriota bacterium
CGGGACTGCGAGCCGCAGCCAATCCGGGGCGTACTTCCGATGCGGGCCCGAGGGCTAGGTCACCGGCCGTTGACAGTATCCGTCACCGGATCGAGAAGATCAAGTGGCTGGTCCGGGACCAGGCGGGATCGCCGAAAGGTCTCGCGGGAGAGTGCCGGACTCCGACCCGGCACGATCGACACATGAACCGCGAAGAGCGCATCGTGTGGGCGAGACGCAAGGCTGCTGAGAAGGCACCCGAACGAGCACGGAAGCAGGCCGAGGAGGAAGCGGAGCGCTCGGCCCGGATCGCGTCGATGGGCCACGCCCACGCGAACCAAGCTTCTTACGAGCTCGCCGTCGACAAGAGCATCCCCTGGATGAGGCCGGTTTCCACACCACACGAATGGTCGATTGCCGTCGAAGCCGCCCGAGCCGTGAGCATCGAAGCGGCGCGACTCAGGCAGACGATCACCTACGGAGAGTTGCGCGTCGCTACCTATGAAGCCACGGGGATGAAGGTCGGGCACAATCAGTTCGCCGAGCTCGCGATGAGCGTGAACAGGCCCAGCGATGGATGCCTGTTGTCATCCATCATCGTCACAGTCGACAGCGGTGAACCCGGCGCCGGGTTCCTGCCCTTCGCCCGCCGGCAGGGATTCGATCAACCCGTTGCAACAATGCAGCGCCACGTCTTCGAACACTTCGGATCGGACGAGTAGACCGAACGACCCTTCCGGTCGGCAACGGCAAAGGCTCCGACGCCATGCTGTCGAGCCTGCCACGATGCGAGCTTCGCCGATCACATGCCTATCACCGCCAGACCATCTCACCTATTGTGTCGACATGGCCCCATTCACCGATCACAACGCAACGATTGTCTCAGTCGGATATCAAGGAAGGACCTTGGATGAGATGATCGAACTCCTGGTGGGCCACGAAGTCGAAACGCTCGTCGACGTTCGCCTCACGCCGATCTCACGCAAGCGCGGCTTCTCGAAGACCGCGCTGTCAGAAGCGCTCCAGAGTGCTGGAATCGAATATGTCCACGAACCCGCTCTCGGGAATCCGAAGGACAATCGTGACGACTTCCGCAAGGGCCTGGCGTCGGCCCGAGAGCGCTACCGGCACAGCCTCGACAATGGCGCGGCTGCAACGTACGAGGCAACGATCGAACGGGTTCTCAGCGAGCGCGTCGCGCTGCTCTGCTTTGAACGCGAGCACCACGAATGCCACCGGTCATGCATCACGGATCGAGCCATCTCAGAGCATCCCGGGATGAGCGTGCTCGAGGTCTAGACACCGAACAGCCATATCTGCAGTCACAGTCCCGAGGGGGGATTCGTAGCGATGACGTACCCGAATGCCAACGATCAAACCTTGGAAGTCGAGATCCTTGTGAAGGCGGCTCCTGTGCTGACGGCCGGCCTCGAGGAATCGATGTGCGTAGCAGCGATCACGACCGGCCCTAACCCGGCATGGGTGAGGTTGTACCCCGTACCGTTCCGAGATCTCGCAGCCGAGAACCACTTCAGGAAGTTCCAGAGCGTGACCGTGAGGGTCAAGCGCCCCCCAAGGGATCGCCGACCTGAATCCTGGCTACCGATCCAAGGCTCGATACGCACCGGCGCAGCCCTGAGCACCAAGCATGGATGGTCCGCTCGCAAGGAACGGATTCGACTGCTTGGCGAACAGAACATGTGCGATCTGAACGCAGCGAACCAGGGCGGATCGGGAACGGGTGTGCCGTCACTTGGAGTGGTTCGACCGATCACAACACCCAAGCTTGAAATCACGCGATTGGACGAGGATGTACTCAGGAAACGGAAAAAGCGAGCGGAGGCCTCGGCCAATCAACCCAGCCTGTTCGACGACGCATCCACACGCAGGCCGCCGCTCGAGGTTGTGCCGTGGCGGTTCAGGTATCTCTACAGCTGCCGTGCAGCCGACTGCAATGGGCACGCACAGACCATCGTCGATTGGGAGATCGTTGCGTTGTGGCGGAAGGTACGCGATCTGCCCGATTGGCAGGATCGCATGCGCCGCAAGTTCGTCGACGAAATGTGGGCACCGGGTCGAGACACCGTCCTGTTCGTCGGCAACCAGGAACAACACCCAGGATCCTTCCTCGTTCTCGGGGTCTTCTGGCCTCCATTAGGAGACCCCCAGATGCCGCTCGAACTCCTCGACGATCGCGACTGAATGTTCGCTGAACTACAGACTCGATCGAGGGAACCAGCGACGCGTTCGTTGGAACACGCCTTGCTGCGGCTCTACCGGAAGACACGGGATCAGTCGGTCGACAACCACTCCTCTCGGTCCGGATCCCAGTAGGCCGCGATCGCCGGACCAAGCGCCCCGATGGCGTGGGCGATACACCGATCCTTGTAGACGGGGTTGATGCCCGCGCCGTGACTCCGGAGCACCTTCACCTGGGCCGGGTTCTCGCATCGATCGCCTTCGCCGATCCACATCCGGATCGGGACGAAGTCGCATCGTGGTGTGTCGGCCATCACAGACTCCTTTCCAGAAAGGCGTACCTCTGCTCACGTAGGTCGAGCAACTCGGGCAGGTCGGGGAGGTCGTCGACCCCGACGTACCGGCAGAACGCATCCGCAGACGCCCCCGGCGACGCAGGATGGGCTGCCATCCAGTCGTCGAGGAGCACC
>JANTFM010000474.1 GCA_024763475.1 Acidobacteriota bacterium
TTCCGCGCCGATCTTGATCTTGAACGCCCTGTAGCCCCGTGCTGAAGCCGCGAGAGCGGAGGCCGCGAGCTGGGTGCTGGTCGAGATGGTCAGCAGGGCCTGGGTGGGCACGGGCCGGGGATCAGGTGATCCGCCAAGGACGCGATGCAGCGGCAATTTGAGTCGGTGGCCCGCGAGATCGCAGGCCGCCGTCTCGAGGGCGAATCGCGCGGAGGCGGACAGGACAGGAGCCTCTCCCAGGGTGGCGAGGGGAGCGTCCGCATCGAGCTCGAGCGGGAGTTTTTCTCGCGAGAAGGCCTCGAGGGCAACGCGGGCCTCTTCGAGTGTGTCGCGCGAGTAGCCGGGCAGAGGTGACGCTTCACCCCAGCCGGTGTGACCCCGCTCGTCTTCCAGTGTGACGAGGAGTCCTTCGCGTCGCGGCCAGGACAGGCGTGCGTTTCCCAGGCCGCTCGCGTGGCGTGTCCAGGGGTGCAGGGCGGCCCGCAGGATTCTCAAGGACCCGCTCCTCCACCGATCACCAGCCCGGCGGCGAAGAGCAGACCATGGACCAGGCCAAAACGGGCCGTCTGGGCGAGCAGTCGGTTCAGCGTGGGGCCGTCCACGCTCCGGCAGATGCGGACCAGGAGGAGCAGGGCCAGGGGCAGGGTCAGGAGGCACGCCAGCGCCGGGGCCCGGGTCAGGTTCTTCAAAAGGGTCGCGACGGGTATGGCGTACGCGCCCGCCAGCAGCAGGGCATACTCCAGCAGGCCGAAGCGTCGGCCCAACAGAACGGGGATCGTCTTTTTTCCCGCCTTACGATCCGTTTCGATGTCGCGGACGTTGTTGACGACCAGGATCGCCGTCGAGAGGCAGCCGACGAGCCCACCGGCCCACCAGGCGAGCTCGGGAACGCTCAAAGCCTGGACGTAGACGGTGCCACACACGGCGACGAAGCCGAAGAAGACCATCACGAAAAGGTCTCCCAGCGCGTTGTAGGCCAGGGGAAAGGGGCCCCCCGTATAGGCCAGCCCGGAGAGGATCGAGAAGACGCCGATCCAGACGATCGGCCATCCGGCGACAGAGGCCAGGTAGATCCCTGCGAGAGTCGCGAGAGCGAACGCGGCGACGATGCCTGCGATCATCTGCTGCTCGTGGAGCAGGCCCGCCTGCATCGCCCGCAGCGGGCCGAGACGCTCGAGGGTATCGGCACCCTTGCGGAAGTCGAAGAGGTCGTTGGCGAAGTTGGTCCCGACCTGGATCGCGAGGGCCCCGAAAAGGGCCGCCAGTGCCGGGGCCCAGCGGGCTGCGGAGAGGCTCCACGCGACGGCCGTGCCGACCAGCACGGGCGTCGCGGCTGCCGGGAGAGTCTTCGGCCGGGCTGCCAGGAGCCAGACGCCGGCGCTAGTCACGGGCTTGCCGGCCGGAAATCACGGGAAGCGGGGGAACTTGCTGAAGTCGGGTTTGCGCTTGTCGAGGAACGCCTGCTTGCCCTCCTTCGCCTCTTCCGAGAGATAGAAGAGCAGCGTGGCGTCTCCTGCGAGTTGCTGCAGTCCGGCTTGCCCGTCGCAGTCCGCGTTGAGGCCTGCCTTCAGCAGGCGTAGCGCGGTCGGGCTGTTTTCGAGGATTTCGTCACACCAGCCCAGGGTCTCCTCCTCGAGGTCTTCGAGCGGGACGACGGTGTTGACGAGGCCCATTTCGAGCGCCTGTTGCGCATTGTACTGTCGGCAGAGGAACCAGATTTCCCGCGCTTTTTTCTGTCCGACGATGCGCGCCATGTAGGACGCTCCGTAGCCGCCATCGAAGCTGCCGACCTTGGGGCCGGTCTGGCCGAAAACCGCGTTCTCAGCCGCGATCGTCAGGTCGCAGATCATGTGGAGGACGTGGCCTCCGCCGATGGCGTAACCGGCGACCTGGGCGATCACTGGCTTGGGGAGAGTACGGATCAGGCGTTGGAGGTCGAGGACATTCAGCCGCGGGATTCCGTCCTCGCCCACGTAGCCGCCGTCACCGCGCACGGATTGATCGCCTCCCGAGCAGAAGGCCTGCCCGCCCTCTCCGGTGAGAATGACCACACCGATCGACTGGTCATCGCGGGCTTTGGTGAAGGCCTGCAGCATCTCGTCCACGGTGCGCGGGCGGAAGGCGTTGCGTCTGTCCGGCCGATTGATGGTAATCCGGGCGATGCCGCCGGAGACCTCGTAGCGAATGTCTTCGTATCCCTCGTGCTGTGTCCACGTCCTGCCTGTCATCTGCCCGTCTCCTCGAAACAGCCCGCTGTTCGTCTCCTCGAAACAGCCCGGCCATCAATAGCCTCGATACAGCCGGTTGCCCGTCTCCTTGAAACAGCCGGCCATCAATCGTCTCGAAGCAACCCGCTGGCCGTCTGCTCGAAAGAGCCTGCTGCCCGTCTCCTCGAAAGCAGCTCGCTGTCAATCGCGTCGAAAACAGTCCGCGAGCGCGGCCGGGTCTTCCAACGCCACGTTGTGTCCCGCATCGGGGACCACGAGCAGGCGGCCCGCCGGCAGGCCTTCGAGCATGCCTTCCGCCAAGCCGCGAAACTTCCCGTCGTGCTCGCCGACGATGAGGTCGACGGGGAACTCCAGCGTGCCCAAGCGGGGAGTGTAGTCCGGCATGGCCGCCAG
>JANTFM010000475.1 GCA_024763475.1 Acidobacteriota bacterium
CCGGAATCGGCAGAATTGATGATGCCGCGGCCCGCTCCCTGCACACGATGGCCGCCCGGATTCTTGCCGGTTTGCCACCGACAAGACCGGACGACGACCCAAAGGATAAGGAAGAGGGAGCCCAGTCTCCTCGGTACTCGTCGATACCACTGGCGAGACGAGACTCATCGCTTCTTCCCGGGACGCTTCACCACTTCACGTCCCACGAGAACCTCAAGTCCATCCGTCAGCATGGACTCCTCAGCATCCAGCAGCTGGAGCGCGACGGCCTCCATTTCTTGCCGTCCTCCAGTGAGGGTTCGAGGCGAACGGATAGATCCCGGGGGCTGGATGGCTTCATCCATCTCTGCCTGGACAAGGAACACCCGATGGCGTGGGCAGCCTTCTACCAACGAGAACTCAGCATCGCATGGATTGAAGTCGACTCATCAATCGTTGACCAACGACGTACGCTCTACAGCTCATCGAACGCGCTGAGGAGCGGAATTCGGCCCGACGGAGATCCGCAGACCGCTGTGGCCGGAGACAAACAGGCCGAGGTGCTCGTGTTCGGGGACATACCGCTGCAATATCTCACCATTCGGTAGGAGGCGATCTCCATGGCGAAACGGCCGGTGTTCATCCCCCAAGGTTCGGGCCATGCATCCATGGTCAGAGAGCAGATATTGGAGTTCAAATGGTTCGCCGGATTCGCCACATCACAGAAGCAGAAAAGCATTGAAGCGCTTCACGCCGAGGCGGCGCGTCGGCATATCGCTCCAGTCCTTGAGATCTCGTCGAAGTCACCAAGCCCGCTGGGCCGTGCTCTGAGTGCTTTCAACCTGACAATCTCTAATCGCGACTTTGGGCTGATCTCATTGGAATCAGCCTTCCAAGGAAGCAAGGTTTTCGATGGAGGGGGACCATTCACGGACCTATACGAACAGCCGCCCGTGGTTGCGAAGGGAGATGACCGGCTTCGTCAGTCTGGTGCTCTCAGCCGTTTCGAGTGGCAAGGGAAGAGTTGGCCGCTGGCACCGCACACTGCCTTCTACGACTGGCTCTATCTGCGAGCACTGATGAATCTTGACGATGAGGTGGCGAGCGAACTGCCCACCTACGCCGGCTTCACCGACATCGAGTTCAACCCCAAGCGATCGATCAACTGTCAGGCTCGATCGTGTGCGTTGTATGTCTCTCTAGTCTGGCGAGGCGTAGATTTCGTGGTGTTGCAACAACCGGAGCAGTTCCTCGCATTGTTCGACTCCCAAGAGCGACTGTTCTAGAGGCAGAGCTGCTCGTTGAATTCCCGGCTGCCACCGTCCGAGAGCGGCGTCCAGTTGAATCCCCGTGGTAGACGCATCCTTGTTCGACAATCAGCGGTACCAGCCAGCGTTTCCGATGATCCGTACACTCATCGAGGTGAACGAATGGCAACTCCAGAACCTCCTTACGGAGAAGTGGGTAACTGACGGCGTTCTCGTGAAGGGCAACCGCCACTTCCTCGTGGCCCGGGAGGTCATGGTCCCCTCATGGAGAATCAACGACCCCTCGAAACACTGGACCGAGCCGTCGATCGACTTCCTCATTGCGGATGAATTCGGGCGGTTGGGTGCCGTTGAGCTGAAGATGACGGTGCCGGGTGAGCGACCTGCCTGGCGGGTTCTGTGCCAAGTCACGCATCGCGCCGTGATGCTTGAACGCACATACAGCGTGGAGAGACTGCGGCGCGCGTTCACGAATGCTCACTCGGGACGACATGGCCGAGTTTCCGGTACAGATGACAAGAAGGTGCACGCAGCGCACCAGGGCTTCTTCGAGCTGAATCAGCCGGTACAGTTTCGGTCCGACGAGATGCGTCGCTTCGTGGCAGCCACCGCGTTCGGTCCACGCTTCGAGCGGGTTCTGGAACGCTTCAATGGGCTGGCGCCCGAGCAACTGGCCGAGGAACTCGAACAGCGGCATCTTCTGTCGCGATCGCGCACGAATCGCGAGCCACTTCGGCTGATAGACGCCGAACCGATGCCCGAGGAGCTGAGATCTCCGGCTGTCGCGTTCACCGTTGACGTTCCGTAACCCAGTCTGCCGCTGACCCAAGCAGTTCTCAACCGGCGCAAGCCGCGAAGTACTCAGCCGATGGAGACACGCGTTGCTTCGGCTCAACTCCACGAACGACCAGCTGTGACGGCCCGTCGCCGGCCATGTTCTCCGTCGCTGCACTGGTCACACACCACAGCATCGGACGTGGCTTCTACCAATCCCCGTTGCGGATGCGATGATCCATGAGAATGCCATAGATATAGGACGGTGCGGACAGATCCTGCACATCGACCGTTGCGCTTAGGGGCACGCGTTCGGGCGCACGCTCGATCGCCGTCCGACTGATCATCCGGTTGGTGGTGTGTAGACAGATGGTTCGGCCACGTGCTTCATATGCGAAACGTTTCCCACGCAGCAGGCTGAATTCGTGGCCAGAGTGAGACATGATTCGGTCCGATACTCGCTCGGCGCTGATCGTCAACCGGGCCCGCTCCTTCGTCAGGTTTCGTCTCAACATACCATGACACCATGGGTCGGTGAGCAGCGCATGGGAGTCGTGCCGGCCGACTGGTTGGAGCTATTCGGGGTGAGAGCGCA
>JANTFM010000476.1 GCA_024763475.1 Acidobacteriota bacterium
CTGAGAATGTCAACCGGGCGGGGTTCGGTCTCGCCGGCCTGTCCGTGCCCACGTCAGATGGTGGGTGGTCTCGGGCGGCCGACTGCGGGCTGGCTCGGGGCCCGTGGCCTGTCCTTGACCGTGCTCGACTCGCCAAGGCGCTCAAGGTCACTTCGGAACACCAGTCTGTCAGCGACGCAGTGCTGCTGCTTGGCGTGACACCGGTTCCGCTGGGCGATAGCGGCACTCGGGAGCTTCCACCAGTTTTGCCGCTCGACACGGGCGAGGACCTTCTCCGCGAATGGAGCCGCTTCGGACGCTTCTTGGATGTCGAGGCAGGCAGAGACCTGCGCCGTGCCCTCAACCACTGTCGCTGGGTGGGACCGCTCAAGGGGCTGGAGTTGCACCACGGGCCCGAGGGAGATCAGTCGCCGTACCGCCCCCTCGATGTGTGGCACCAGCAAGCTGGCCGCGGGTTCACGACCCGGCTGCTTCCACGGATCGTTCTGGGCCCTGGATTACGCCCTATATGGGGCCAGCAACTCGGGATCCAGAATCCGACGTCGGAGGCCAACACGAGGGCTCGCCTGCTGGCGGCGCTCGAGCGACTGCGTCGTCTGGACCCGCAGGTGATGTACGACGAGCAGCGGGACTTGATCGAGGTCTACCGCGCCCTCGTAACCTCGCTGCTGACGCACGACGATCCACCTGCCATCCCGTTGCTCGTGCGACCAGTAGACGCCGAAGGACGCCGCGAGCCGGTTCGCTGGGCCCGTCCCGACGAATCTGTATGGCATGAACCCGATCGCGCTGATCGCGAGGCTCTTCAGTCCTTCACGGGCGTCCTCCACTGGGTCGTCCGCAAGCAGGCCGAGCGGCGCCTGAGGGACCTGGGCCTGAGGCACTTCCGTGTCGAAAGCACCGACGTCCAGCATCGGGGCGCGTCGAACACGTTGCTCGAGGGGAAGCTGCGCGACCAGCTCACCGAGGCTCTCCCAGACATGCTCGCGGCGAGCATCGCGTTCCATCTCGACTTCGACGTCGCGGAAGCACTGGACCACTTCACGGCCATGACCGTGCGACACTTCGACGACATCTGGATCGAGTGGGAGTTCGACGGCAAGGTCGGGCGGCAGGGCGAGCGGGAGCACGGCGATGTCTTCCTGCGCACCCTCGAAGACGGACCGGTAGAGCTCTGCTTCGACGGCGAACACGTACCTCTGGCTCGTTGCGCCTATCCACTCAGCGAGCTCCTGGCGGGCAACCGGGCATTCGGACCGCTCTTCAAGGACGCCCTGCACGCCTGGGCCGCTCATCCGAGAGATAACGGGGCGTCGGTGCTCCGGTTCCGTCGGGAGCAAGGTCTTGGGGAACGCGAGGTCGCCGAGATGCGCGACCGCGTCCAGGCCAGCATCATGCCGCCCGCAGATCGCGCAGCGTGGGTCGATGCACTGGGGCGGATTCTATCCCGCTTCGGCACCCTCGCTGGCTCGCCCGAGGTCGGCATGGTGGTTCGCCCGCAGACCTTCGAGGTTGCGCAACCCGTTCACGAGGACCTCGTCCGGGCGGCAGTTGCGGAGCTGCCTCGCGTCCAGCCCCATGTCGACTTCTACCATCCGCATGGGATCCAGCTGGAGCAGGTCGAGCGGCTCCCGCTGCTTGCCGAGATGGCCGAGCGCAATCGCGGAGCTTGGACGGAGGCGAACCTCGTGGCGTGGAGGCAGAGGCTTGACCAGCCCCTGGCCGAAGAGGACGAAGCACGTCGCCACCTCGGCTTCGATCCCGTCGCCGCGCTCCGATGTCGGCTTGGGCTGCCCGAGCAGCCGATCGACTTCGCGAACGATGCGACGTCCTTTGCGGCGGGTCAGATCCCTCTTCGGGCACTGCCGGCGGCACCCGCTGCAGGCCTCGTCCTCCGACGGTTCGAAGCGGACACGGTTGATCCGCATGCACGCGACGCCCAGACGGATGACGACTTCATCCGGCAAGCGAGGCGTCGCGCGCAGGGCGGCAAGCGTGCCGAAGACGCGGTGCTGAACCTGGCAGTATCCGACGCCCTCATCTGGCGACGCGCAGACGCCGCAGGGTTCGAGGCAGCCTTCGAGCGCGTGGCGCGCGTCTTCGATGCTCGGGATGGCAACAAGGCCCGCGCACGGTTCGACGCCGCAACGACGGAGTCGAACATGAGGCGGTTCCTCCACGTCGCTGAGTACGTCGGCAACGTGGGCTTCGACGTTCTGGTTCCGAGCTCAGGGCGCCTGCTCCTCGTTGAGGTCAAGCGGGTGTCCGAGCTTCGAGGGGCGGCCTTCTTCCTCTCTGAGAACGAACGGCGGCGAGCGCTTCGACACCGTGAGGCGGGCCTGGAATGGAGGCTGTGGCTGGTCGCGGGGAACGGCGAGAGCCTGGACGCGACCTCGATCATCGAGCCGTTCGGCCGGCACGCCGCTCCCCTTGCAGCGATGGCCCACGACGGCCTGCGGCCGGGCGAGTGGTTCTTCGTCCTCGGGTAGGAGTTGACGGTGTCCTGCTCCGACCAGACGGCGACGCCGACCAGGAGCGCAGGCACCCGCACTCGAGAAGGGGGCTGCTGTTGAACGGCCGCTCTCGGGATCGCCGAGCT
>JANTFM010000477.1 GCA_024763475.1 Acidobacteriota bacterium
AACATGCCCGCTGACCCTCTTTCCGGTCTACTGTTCCGCGCCGAACATCCAAAGCCATCTTAGCCGGCCCTTGACGCCCCCGGCTGCGTCGGGCCTGATCCGCATTCTCCCGATATACCTTCGTCGGCCCGCATTGCCGTTCGCGCCGGTGACTCGCCGAGCATGACCGAACACTTCCGGCGCGCGACAGCAGCCCGGTTGATCCTCGGGTCCTTCAGCCGACGCGCGCTAACCTCCTGGAGGCGCGAGACTAACATCCACTGGCAGGGGGATCAAGACGACCCCTTCTCGAGCAGGGGTTCCGCCTCAGGGGCCCGCCGCGGGCGCAGGCTTCGCCCCGGGCCCTCTTCGAGAGAGTCGGGGCGCAGGGATCCTCAGATTGTCTGGGGTGTGGTACAACGGGTGACGGTCGGTTTCTCCTTAATTAGCCGAGGTTAGCTGACCAGGGAGGCTCACCGGGGGCCAATGCCCGGCGAGCCTCCCGCCTCCTCAGCCGAAACCGCGTAGCTCCACCCAGGGAAAGGGCTCTGGCAGGGTGGCCAGATCACGCATCATCACCTCGACGATGTGGCGGATGGTGAGAGTTGGGTCTTTGGGCCGCCGGGGCCGTTTGAGGCGGCGGTAGACGAAGAGCTGGAGGAGGTTGAAGACGAGCGCCCACAGCAGAAGGGTGGCGATCACCGCATTGCCGGTGTGGCGGTAGACGTGGCCGAGATTCCAGTGCTGGATCCACTGGTTGAAGGCGGTGTTTTCGATGTGCCACCGCGAGCGGACAATCCTCAGTCCTGTCCGAAGGCTCACTTTCTGGGCCTGCTTTCCGACGACCCCGTAGCACCAGGTCTTCTGCTCTCCGGTGCGCTGACTGGTGACCTCTGCCCGGACGACTCGGACGGTGCCCCGGTAGGTTTCGAGAGTGGTCAGATCCGGCGCATCCCAGCAGGCGATCTGCTCGTTCTTGTGGGGGTCTTCCCATTCTCGGCAAGGGCCCTGGCCTTTCCAGGAAACCAGGGCGTCCTGAAGCGGCTCGTTGCCGTCCTTTTTCAGGACGATGAAACCGCCGTAGCCATGGTCGGCCAAGCGGGTCATGATCGGGCCGTTGGCGTAGAGAGCATCGAGGACGAAGGCGTCGATGAAGCGGCCGTAGCTCTCGTGCAAGCGGTCGATCAGGCGCTTTGCGGCGGTCAGCTCTCCTTCGTGGCCGGCGGGCTCGCCAGCCGTGCGCCGAGCTTCGTCGTTGCGCACAGGCTCGATGGCCAGGATGACGTCCATGGTCGGTCCGAGCAGCATGGCGACGACAGCGCGGTGGTAGTACTGGTCCACCTCGACAATCTCGCCATCACACTGCTTGACCTTGATCTTGCGGACGAGGCAGTGATCGCAATGACGATGGTAGGAGGCGAACGGCTCCCATCCATCGATCGCCACACAGCGTAACGTGCCGTAGGATCCCTCTCGAAAGGCCTTGTTGCGCTCGGCGCGGAAAACGAGGGTCTCGAGCGCTTGGTCCAGGCCTTCCAAGTTCAGCTTGTCCAGGACATTGGAGACGACCTCTGCGCTGAAGAGCTTGGTCTCCCGCCGGGGCTTACTGCCCAACATCTTCTGGAAATCCGGCTCTTTCAAATCGCCCTCGAGGGCATTGATGCTCGGCAGGCGCAGCAGGGCAGCATGGATCAGCCCGTTGACGACATCGAAGGTCGGAATCCGTGGATCGCGGCGAGAGTCGGTGAGACGGCCCAACAGCTCCGGGAGCCCCAGGACCTTACAGGCGTACTTCTCGAACTGGTGAAGCTTGGCTCGGCTCTTGTGGATCCAGGGGGGCAAGGCGGATTCGCAAGTCGCGCGCCGGTGGGCCTCATCCTTTTCTTGGCAGCAACGCTTGTACTTCCGGCCACTGCCACAGTCACAGAGCTGATTGCGAGCGGGACGACGGCACCCGGACCGGCTCGTAGCCTGAGAGTCGGGTGCGCCCATCGCCTAGCGGCGCTTCCCACGGCTCTTGTCGGGTGGCCGCACCCGCAGAGCCTCCACCAGGGCGTCCAGTAGCCCCGCTCCCTCGCCAGCCAGCTTGAGCAACTCGGCGCGAGCCTGCCTGAGCTTTCGGTAGCGATCGACGGCTGCACGCACCCGATCCAACTCGTCGGGCCTGATGTGGGTGCTTCGTCGTTTCCCATCCTCCACCCAAGAGAGCTGGTAGACCGGATGTTTCTCGCCGCGCGCGCACTTGCAGTTGGGTTTGCCGCAAATCTTGCTCGTCTTCGACAACGAGGCGGCCATCACCTCGCCGCGCATACCCCGGACCTTGTCGAGCGGCTTGGGGAGCAGCTCAACGAGGCGGTCCAGGGCTTGCCGTGCGGCAGATGCTTTTCTCGAGTTGGCCATCTAGCACGCTTATACCATAACCCCATGCCAGATTGCAACAAAAAACACCACCAGGGAATTTGCGCACGCTTTTCTTTGGTCTAATTCGGTCAGCTACCTTCGTTTAGCGACTTGGGGCGGAGCCCCTGGACGGGCCCGCGGGCACGGAGCGGAAAACACACTGGCCGCCCGGAGGATCTCGCGGTATAGCATCCC
>JANTFM010000478.1 GCA_024763475.1 Acidobacteriota bacterium
TTGATCATCGCGGCCGGCTTCGTGACCGGCACGGTCTTCCCGGCAGCTGCGGGGGCGCTGGCGTCAGAGGGCCACACCCGTCGCGAGATCGCCTCCGTGCTGACCTGCTCCGATCACTTCGGTGCCGCCCTGGCTTCGCTCCTGGCGTCCTGTCTGCTGATCCCGATTCTCGGTCTCCCTGGCACCGCGTGGCTCATCGCCGTGCTGGTTGCGGTGGCGACCCTCGGTCTCCTGGTGCCCAAAGCTCCTGTCCGCGGTCGCAACTGACGCGAGGTCCAGGCATGCTGCCAACGAAGGAGGGCCCCGGCTCTCCTGCCGTTTGTGTGGGTCGAGACCGTTGTGAATCAGGCTCCGCTATCCAGCAGCAAGCCCTTAGGATCATGGGTAGCGCACGGAGTGAGCAAAGGAAGAGTTGCGCAACCAGGATGTCCAATGCGAGATGAGGCTTCTCGCGGGTGTTGCAAGGGACAGGGAAAGTGCAAACGAAGGAACTAGCGCTTGCGCCAAAGACCTGGAATCGGGTGCCCGCAGGAGGGGCAGGCTCCGTTTCGAAGGGTGTTGGCGGCGACCGACATGCCGAGGCGGCGGATGACGATCTCGCCGCACTTCGGGCAATAGGTGTGGTTGCCGGGGTGGCCCGGGACGTTGCCGACGTAGGCGAAGTGCAGGCCTTCCGCCATCGCGATGTCGCGAGCCTTCTCGAGGGTGGCCACCGGTGTCCTGGGCAGGTTGCGCAGGCGGTAGGCCGGATGGAAACGAGTGAAATGGACCGGGACCTCGCGGCCTAGGTCCTGGCGGACGAAGCGGGCGAGGGCGCGGAACTCCTCTTCTGAATCATTGAGGGTCGGGATGACCAGCACGACGATCTCGGTCCAGACCTCTTTCTTTCGCAGAGTGCGCAAGGTCTCGAGTACCGGCGCAAGAGTTCCGCCACAGCTCTCCTTGTAGAAGGTCTCCGTCATGGCCTTGAGGTCGATCTTGACGGCGGAGAGCACGGTCGCGAGTTCCTTGAGCGGATCCTGCTGGATGTAGCCATTCGACACGAGGAGCGTGTGGAGTCCGAGTCTGCCCGCTTCGATGGCGATGTCCTGCACGTACTCCGCCCAGACGACCGGCTCGGTGTAGGTGCAGGCGACCAGGGGTGCTCCCTTCTTCCTGGCGAGTTGCGCAACGCCCGCGGGTGAGAGCTCCATCGTGGTGACCTGCTCCGGGCGGACCTGGGCGATCTGCCAGTTCTGGCAAAACTTGCATTCGATGTTGCATCCGGGTGCGGCGAGCGAGAACGCCGAGGCTCCCGGCATGACGTGATAGAAGGGTTTCTTCTCGACCGGATCGACGTGAATCGAGCATGGCCTCGAGTGGACCAGAGTGTAGTACTCGCCCCCGCGATTCTCGCGTACGCCGCAGGCGCCACGCTCGCGGTCGGCGACGCGGCACTCCCGTGGACAAAGGCCGCACTGGACCCGGCCCTGCTCTTCCCGCGTCCACCAACGGGCGGGAGTGAAGGGGAGGGTGCTCCCGTCCGGTGTGCGTACGGTGGGTCCAGGGACCACGCCCTCTGCCAAGCTGTCCAGCATGCCGCTGCCCGCGAGGCAGGCCGCGCAGCCTCCGAGAAGGAGACTTTTCGTCAGGAGACGGCGTTCCTCGTCGTGGGCGTTCACAGGGAATGCCGCTCGATCCTGGCCAGCTCGGCTTCGCCGAGTCCGAGCCGTGCCGCCTCCGCGATCCACCGTGGATAGCGCTTCTCGGCCTTCAGTGTCGGGAGCTTGTGCTCCGCGCGCTTGGCCTCGATCAGCGAGAGCGCCACGGCGTCGAGGGCGAGCGGGTCGCAGGATGCGAGCACGGCTTCGAATGGCCAGGTCCACTGCGCCGCACGGGCGGGTCCACCGTGGTACTGGGCCGAGCTGGCATCGAGAATCGTCAATCGGTGTTTCTTGCGAATCAATTCGTGGCCCGCGAGGTGAGCGACGAAGGGGTAGCATCCGTCGTCATGGAATTTGTTCGGATTGTGGATCACGCCGTACCAGTTCTTGAGTCCCGCCGAGACTCCCGCGAGGTCGTGGTCCTTGAGTACGCCGAAGTTGATCAGCGCGGTGATCTGGTCGGTGAGGACTCGCGCGAAACAGGATCCTCCGGAGCCCCACTCGCGGGGGGTCCAGTCGTAGTCGCTCTCCGTCCCGAAGCAGCGGGCGTTCGCCCCGCGACGGGAGAGGGTGAAGCCCGCGGCACGCAGCTCGCGGTCGTAGCGGTCCCAGACGAGGATGTTTCGTCCAGGAAGGCCCGCCTCTTCGAGCCAGCCCACGAGTCTGTCGACGAGATAGGGGTGCGGGGACAGGCCCCGGCCGGCCAGACAGTTGACTTTGATACCGACGATGTCGTGGGGGGAGAAGAGCCGCCGCAGGGCCTGAACGGGTGTCTCTTCGCCTCCCGCCCTCGCGATCGACAGGCCCAGGACTTCGTCTGCCAGCGCCGGCATGAGCGAGCCTCTTGGCCGGAGCAGGCCTTTCCGTTGGGCGATGGCGACCACGGCGGGACTCGAGCCGGATTGGGGGGAGG
>JANTFM010000479.1 GCA_024763475.1 Acidobacteriota bacterium
GGAACTTCTTGAAGAGTTTCCGGATCGCGACGGAGGCCTCCTTCTTCACGAGGCCATCCCGATCGTTGTGGAAGGCCTTGTCGAGTACCGGAATCGTCTCCTTGCGCCCGACATCCCCGAGGATACGGCAGGCCTCCGCACGAGCAAAGTTGGATTTCGCCAGGATGGCCCGGTCCTCGATCAACGCGACGGCCCGTGGGTCGCCAAGAAGCACCAGAACGTGAGCCATCACCACGGCGGGCATGTCGTCCTCCTCGACGGCAAGCGCCTCGGTAACAGCCTCGCGGCACCCTTCTCCCTGCAATTGCATCAGGGCCCACGCCGCCTTTCCACGGCATACCGGATCGTAGTCGCTCAGGGCCTCGATCACGTAGGGCAGGCCGCGCTCGTCTCCGATATTGCCGAGAGACTCGATGGCCCAGGTACGGTTCTTCTGGTTGTCGGTCTTGTAGACATCAATCAGCAGGTCGAGGGCTCGCGAGTCACCAATCCGTCCCAGCGTCAACACCGCCGCGTTGCGGATGTGCTCGTCGTGATCATCCTTGAGCCGCTGGACGAGAAACTCTATCCCGGCGGGCTGCTGGAGGACTCCCAGCGACGTCACGATGGCCTGCCGCACCGTGAGATTCGGATCACTTCCGTCGGAACGCGGCAGATGATGCTTTCCCATCTCCACGAGCACATCGGCTGCCGCCGCATAGCTCTCGGGCGCGATGTCTCTCAACGCCAACGCAACACCCTCCCGGCAGACCCGGGATTCGCTCTTGGCCGCCTCAGCCAACGCCGCAACCGCCTCGACCGTACCGATTCGGCCTAGCGAGTTGATCGCCTGAACCTGCACCAGCTCCTGGTCCGTGCGAATCGCGTCGAGCAGGATGGGAATATTCTGGTTCTCGCCGTTGATCCCCAGCTGGGCGGCAGCGACAGCGCGCTCGTCCGGGGTCGATCCTGGAAGGCCCCTGCCCTGGCACGACGCCAGGAACGCAAGCACCACCAGCACCAAGAAAAAGGACAAGATACTTGAACGAACTGGAAGACCCTTCATCAATGATTCCATCCAATGCCCGAGCCACGAGCCCCGGGGATGAGGCAATCGCACTCGCAACGCGTTATCTTAGGCCCGTGCTCAGTGGAGGGTCAAATCTAAGCATCCCGATCCGGGCGGCCACTTTCTGGTTGCTGCTGGGAGCCATCGCCTTCTGCGGGATCCCCGCGAGCCTGGCACGACGCTCGCCCCAACCCACCACACTCGAGTCCTGGCACAAGGGACCGGTGCGTTACCTGATGAACAGGACGGAGACTCGCACATTCCGCCGACTGAAGGATGATGACGCACGTATGGCCTTCGTTCACCGATTTTGGGACCGGCGGGATCCGGACCCCCGAACACCCGAAAACGAAGCCCGCCTGCTTTTTTGGAGCCGGGTTGCGGAGGCGAACCGGCGTTTCAGCGATGCCGTACTGCCCGGCTGGAAGACAGATCGGGGCAAGATCTTCATCCTGCTGGGCCCCCCAAACGACATCGACGAGCGCGGTAACTACAATACGGGACAGATCAACGCGACCAGGGGTCTGCTTCGTTGGCACTACGACGGCCTGGCCCGTGCAGCGACACGAGCCAAGACGATCGTCGCGTTCACCCAGCAGGGGGATGGTGACTGGCACCTGACAGCCGACCCGAAGCTCTCCAGCATCTACCTGAACATCAACGAGGGAGTGGACGACGGCTATTTCGCGACGGCCCGCGCATCCCTCCAGAGCTTTGCGGACGTCGCACCCTGGGGCGGCAGCACCCTTGGTACCGCCATGGACCTGGGCCGCCTGCAGGAGGTCCCTACGGAGCGCGAACTCCTCAAGGCCGTGGTTAGCTCCGAGCAGTTCCTCGGAAATTACAGCGGGACCTTCAGAGCTTCCCAGCTGGCGAGGCCCGGAGCGTCCTCATCGATACTGGTGCTGACCCTCGCCCTGCGAAAGGCAGAACTCCACCCAAGCTTCGACGGAAGTGCGGCCGGAATGAGCCAGCGCTTCGTCGTATCCGCCACCCTGCGCCCCACAGGGGGCCAGAACTCCCTGGGGCAGATCGACATCCCGGAGGAGGCCTTCGTTGCGGAGCCTTCACCGGATCCGGCGGATCCCTGGCTCCGATTCCAGGCACTTCGTCCGGTGCCACCAGGGCGGTGGGCTCTGTCAGGAGTCATCGTCGACCGGATGGGGGGAGGCGCCGCAACTCAGTACGGGACGGTGGATGTCCCGCAATCCGACCCTCGCCTTCCCTTGCTGACCGGCCCCGTCCTGGCCACGGCGATCCACGAAGCGGGCGGTGCGCCAGGCGCGGGAACCCACCCATTCCGCACCGAGAGCCACATCATCGTGCCGCGCATGGATAGCAAACTGGGTTCAGCCGACCGCTTCGCCCTCTTTCTCGAGGTCTTTCCCGCACACGATGATCCGGGCGTCGTTTCTCTTGATTGGTTCTTCGAGCGCTCGGCGCGGGAAGACGGACCCTTCGAACAGCAGGGCGGAAAAGGCCACCTGGATGATGCACGGGGAACC
>JANTFM010000480.1 GCA_024763475.1 Acidobacteriota bacterium
TCGTGATCGGCTTGCAGGCGGATGAACCGTTCCTCTCTCCCCGGGACCTCGACGCGCTCGTCGCGGCGGTCTCCGATCCGGCGAGATCGTCCTCGCTGGCGACCCTCTCCGTCCCCGCGACGAGCATCGAGCAGTGGCACGACCCGAATGCCGTGAAGGTGGTCACGGATCGCGACGCTCGCGCCCTGTTCTTCTCTCGCTCTCCCCTGCCCTATCGCCGGCCCGAGTCCGGACCCTTTCCGGTCCCGCCCTCGGGTCCGTTGCCGGCCGCCTGTCGGATCCACGTGGGCGTGTATGCGTGGCGGAGGGAACGCCTGTTCGAGTTCACCGCCATGCCCCCTTCGCCGCTCGAGCTGAGCGAGGGGCTGGAGCAGCTGCGTGCCCTCGAGGCCGGCTGGTCCATCGCCGTTCTTCCCGCCAAGGGGCAACCCTTCGGCATTGACACTCCCGAGGATCTCCAGCGCGCCGAACGTTGGCTATCCAGCCACCCTGCTCATGAAGCGAATAGGATCGACCGTCCATGATCAATCGTAACGCAACGCGCTACATTTTCATCACCGGCGGTGTCACATCGTCATTGGGCAAGGGGCTGGCCGGCGCCTCGATCGCGCGGCTGCTGGAGTCACGCGGCTTCCGCGTGACGATCCAGAAGCTGGACCCCTACATCAACGTCGATCCCGGCACGATGAGCCCCTTCCAGCACGGGGAGGTCTTCGTCACGGACGATGGTGCCGAGACCGATCTCGACCTCGGACACTACGAGCGCTTCGCGTCGATCACGACCTGCAAGAACAGCAACTACACGACCGGCCGCATCTACTCGGAGGTCATCCGCCGGGAGCGCAAGGGCGAGTATCTCGGCGCGACCGTCCAGGTCATTCCACACATCACCGAAGAGATCAAGAACGGCATCCGCTCCATGAGCAGGGATGTGGACATCCAACTCGTGGAGATCGGCGGGACGGTGGGCGACATCGAATCCCTCCCCTTCCTCGAGGCGATCCGGCAATTCCGCCAGGAGGTCGGCCCCCAGCGCGCAATCTTCGTCCACCTGACCCTCATCCCGTGGCTCAAGGCTGCGGGAGAGCTCAAGACCAAGCCGACGCAGCACTCCGTACGCGAGATGCTGGGGATCGGAATCCAGCCGGACATTCTTCTCTGCCGTTGCGACCGCCCTCTGCCCCAGGGCATCAAGCAGAAGATCGCCCTGTTCTGCAATGTCCGGGAAGACCAGGTCATCGCTGCCGAGGACGTGAGCAACATCTACGAAGTGCCGCTGCGATTGAGCGCGGAAGGCATCGATGAAATCATCACCAAGCTGCTCAACCTGCCCTTCCGCCGGCGGGACCTCGGGGCGTGGCAGCAGCTGGTCCACACGGTCGAAAACCCGAAGGGCGAGGTCACGATCGGCATGGTCGGCAAGTACGTCTCCTATGGGGACTCCTACAAGTCCCTCAACGAGGCGCTGCGGCATGGCGGATTCGCCCATGAGTTGAAAGTCAACCTCGAGTTCATCGAGGCGGAACAGATGGAAAACGGTGACCTGGACAAGGTGCTGGACAAGGTCGATGGGGTCATGGTTCCCGGCGGCTTCGGGGATCGTGGGATCGAGGGCATGATCCGCACCATCACCCGCACTCGAGAGCGGAAAATTCCCTTCTTCGGCATCTGCCTGGGAATGCAGTGCGCGGTGATCGAGACGGCCCGCAGCCTCGCCGGACTGCAGAGGGCTCACTCGACGGAGTTCGCTCCCGACACCCCCGACAACGTCATCGACCTGATGCCTGAGCAGCGCGGCCTCTCCGACAAGGGAGGCACGATGCGACTCGGCGCCTGTGGTTGCGAGGTCCTCCCCAACACGAAAGCCCGCCGCATCTACAACAAGGCAGCCATCCGCGAGCGTCACCGCCACCGCTACGAGTTCAACAACGAGTACAAGCAGCAGCTCGAGGATGCGGGGCTCGTCATCTCAGGCGTCAACCCCGAGATGGACCTGGTGGAGATCGTCGAGCGGGACGATCATCCGTGGTTCGTGGCCTGTCAGTTCCACCCGGAGTTCAAAAGTCGGCCACTCGACATCCATCCGCTCTTCAGCGGGTTCATCGGTGCCGCCTACGCACAGCAGAAGAGCCGTACAACGTGAGTCGGTTGACGCGGGTACCACGGGTCGAGATCACCCCCAAGGTCGCCTGCGGAGGCGACGAGAAGCTGCTGGTCATTGCCGGGACCTGCGTGATCGAGAGCCGCGACAGCGCACTCGAACACGCCAGCGCGCTGCGCGAGATCCTGGAGCGGGTCGGCCTCCCCTTCGTCTTCAAGGCCTCCTTCGACAAGGCCAACCGTACCTCGATCAACTCCTTCCGCGGACCCGGCCTCGAGGCGGGACTCGAGATTCTTTCCGAGTTGAAGGAGAGACTCGGCATCCCGGTGCTCTCAGACGTCCACGAAAGCGAGCAACTCGCCAGGGCCGGCGAGGTTCTGGACCTGATCCAGATCCCCGCCTTCCTCTGCCGGCAGACGAACTTGCTGCTCGCAGCCGCCGCG
>JANTFM010000481.1 GCA_024763475.1 Acidobacteriota bacterium
CATCGGTCGTCGCCGCCTGACGCGGCGCCAGGAGCGGATCAAGACGCTCGGCGAGTCGATGGGCTGGAGCTTCGACGAGCGGCGAGACTGGACCTCCGCGATGATCGAGGCCTTCCACTTCTTCGCCACACATCCGCTGGAGTACCTCGACACCCAGGTCTGCGGCGAGCTGGCGCCGATCGGCTCGGAAGACGGCGAGCTCGTGGCCGTGCCCTGCTGCGGCGCCGACCTGACCTTCGACGAGGGCGCGCTCCTGCCCGAGGTCTATCACACCACCGCGCTGGTGCTGACATTCCCCTTCGAGCTGCCGACCTTCGTGCTCGAGAAGGAGGAGCTCTTCGATCGGGTGATGGCGGTCGCGGGCTTCCGCGACATGGGCTTTCTCCACTTCACGAGCTACTCGCCGCGCTTCGTCGTCAAGGCCCCGGCGCGCCGCCCCGTCGCCACTTTCTTCGACGACGAGCTCGTACGCTTCCTCGAAGGCGAGGAGACCTATCACCTCGAGGCGCAGGGACGGCGGCTGCTGGTCTTCAAGCACATGCGCCTCGCGACCCCCGTCGAGCTGGAGCGGATGATCGCCTTTTGCCAGCGGCTGGCGGGCACGCTGCTCAAGCGGGAAGCAGCCCGACGAGGGGCGAAAGACCCGCAGCTCTAGACCGGCGACGGGAGAAAGCGACGTCACGTCCGCCCCCGAGGGGCCGCACCGGCCGGACGCTTAGGCCTGACCCTCGACCCCGCCCCGACCGCCGAGTAGACCGCCAGGAATGTTTTTTCCCGAGGGTCAGGTGCGGGTCTATCTTTACAGAGCCCTCTGCGACATGCGCAAATCATTCAATGGGCTCACTGCGCTGGTGAAGAACGCCATGGGAAAAGATCCGCTGTCGGTACGCAGTGCGCTGATGGGGGAGGGACAACGCCGAGGAGGATGTGGGACAAAGATGGGCGACAGAAAGGTCGCGGCGCGCGAGGGAGTGAAACAGGACGGAAACAGCCCTTAGAGACTCGATTTAGTTGACCATGGGCCAGGGCTTGCGTTGCATCGCGTTGAGCATCTGCAGGAAGTGGTCGCCGTCCTGCTTGAAGAACTGCTTGGCCGCCTTGCGGTCGGCGAGCTTCTCCAGGGCCACGGACATGATCTCGGTCGAACCGTTCTGGTAGACCTTGCCCATGTAGGGGCGCTGGAAGGCGCCGGCGTAGGCGAGGGTGCCCGGCGCGTAGCTGCCGAACTTGCCCGTGGGGTCGATCTCGGTGATCGGCTTCATCGCGCTACCGAAGGCTCGCCGGTTGAGGATACCGTGGGCGCCGGCGATGGTGCGCAGGCCGCCGTAGTCCTCGATGTGATGACCTAGCTCGTGGAGGATGTCTTTGACCGAGCTGTCGGGGCGCAGATGGATCTTGTCGCCCTGATGCGACGCCCCCGAGGCGTTGGCGTCGACCTCGACCGTCACCGCGGGGGTCCGGGCCAGCAGCTCCGGGTGCACGGCGCCGCGGGCGATGGTCCAGGCCTTCTTCAGTCGCTGCTCTATCAAGCGCTTGTCTGCGGCGCTCACACCGTTATGCCAGCTGACGCTGTCGCCGAGCTTCCACGGGATGCCGGTTGCCTTGGCGTATTTGTTCAGGCGCTGGTCGAAGAAGGCGTCGACCCAGGAGCCGCTCTTGTAGCTCGCGAGGTAGCTGCGGACGGCCTTGCCCCGGCGTTGGTCTTTGGGCTTCGCGCTGCCGAGGAGCGTCGCGGCGACGCGCTCGAGTCGCGCGACCTTCATCGCGTTGCTGGCACGAGCGGGGAGCTTCTTCAGCTCGGCGGCGACCTGCGGGTTCTTCGAGGCTGGGAGCGCGGGGAGCCCCCGCTTGGGCAGCAGCCAGGCGGTAGAGCCGCTCTGGCGGCGCAGCAGCTTGCGGGCGAAGCGCTTCTCGAAGCGCGCCTGCTCCTTGGCCATCCAATCGGCGGGGCGGCCGGCGCTGCCGAGGCGCTTTATCTCGCCGGCGCAGGTGGTCAGCGCCGTGCGCAGCTCGGCGTTCTGTGTGTTGGTGATGGTCTTTTGCAGGCCGTTGAGCCAGGTGGCAGCCGGCTTCCGGCCTAGCTTCGCGAGCTCGTTGGTGACGCGCTGTTGGAGCGGCGCGGCGAGTTGGGGCAGCAGACGCTGGACGTCGAGGCGCTGGGGTTTCCCGCCAGCCTTGGCGAAGGCGAGGCTGGCCTTTCGTCGGCCCAGGTGCTGCACGTGGGCCACGATCCGGTCTGCGCCCAGTTCGAGGTTGATCCGCTGACGCAGGCTGTTCAGCGAGGTCTGGCGCACGACGTTGGGGCCGACCTTCGCAACCCGCCGTCTATAGCGGCGCGCGTCGGCGTCGGTCACCGTGAGGGCCACGAGCGCGGCCAGGGCGAGGGCGAAGCTGAGTCGGGAGGTCTTCATGACGATCTCGTAAAGCAAGGGTCATGCCGAAGCGCACCCCACGGAATTGTGTGTCATTTTTGAGTCTCGGGCCTGCGAAACGGCTGGCGTCGGGGGGACTTGTCACCTGCGTCATCG
>JANTFM010000482.1 GCA_024763475.1 Acidobacteriota bacterium
GGGGTCGCATTGCACCAGCGGTGTCCGGCTCCCGTGCGGGAGGAGACGAGCGAAGGCGAGCGCAGCTGCTCGCTCGGTTCGCACCCGAAACCGCGAGTGACGGCGCGAGCCGTGACGAGTACGACCTGCTGTTCACCACCGACGTGCTCTCCGAGGGGGTGAACCTCCAGCAGGCGGGACGCATCATCAACTACGACCTGCCGTGGAACCCGATGCGGATCGTCCAGCGCCACGGTCGCATCGACCGCATCGGATCAAAGCATCAAGAGGTGTATCTCGACAGCTTCTTTCCCGCGGCGCACCTCGAGAAGCTGCTGCATCTCGAGGAGCGGTTGCTCCGCAAGCTTGCTCAGGCTGATGCCGCGATTGGTACCGGTGTGGTAATCCCGGGCCAGGATGCAGGACCGCCCAGGGACTTCTACGACAAGCGCGAACAGCTCCAGCGACTCCGTGACGAAGACGCCACGCTGCTCGAGGAGACGCACTCGGCGCTGTCTGGCGAGGAGTACCGAAAGAGACTCAGAGACGAAGCCAGCATCGAAGTGAACTCTCATCGCCTCGAAGTGCTGCCGTACGGATCGGGCTCAGGATTCGTCAATGACCGGGAGCACACCAACAGCTACGTGTTCTGCATCCGCATCGCAGGCCAGAATCGGGTGTGGTTCAGGCGGGTTGCCGTCGACGATAGGTGGCTGCCGCTTGTCGGTGATGAGGGCGACGTGCTTGTCGATCGCGACACACTGACGGCTCTGGCCGCCGCCGATCCGATCGACGAAGCGACCGAACGTGTCCTTACCGACGAGGCCTACGACGGGGCGTTCGATGCATGGAGGATCGTCCGAGACCGGGTGTTCGAGGAGTGGAAGCACCTGTCGGATCCGACGAACCTTCTCCCCGAGATCCCGAAGTCCATGAGGGACGCCATCGAGCTGGCGAACGACCATATCGAGGCCCTTCCGATCGAAGAGATGAGGGACCTCCTCGCTCGGCTGAACACCTCCCCCCACGTCCGGGTCAGCCGCGAGATACGCAGATTGCTGAACACGATGATCGACGGTCGAGAGGCCGACACGCTGAAAGAGATTCACATCGCTCTCAAAGAGGCAGGCGTCCAACCCCAGCCGGCCCCACCCCGCTATGACCCGGTCGACCTCGAAGACATCCGCCTCGTCACCTGGATGGCCGTCACCGGAGCCAAGGTCAAGGAACATCTGCTGCTAGATACCGCCCAAGAGCCCAGCACCTTCCCCAAACAGGACGCTTGGGTCGTTGACCAGTCGGGCAATCAGTCTCCACTCGCCTCGGCGGCGGCCGGAGCCCCAAGCGAGGAAGACGCATGAGGCCGATCCGGGCGTTTGGTGTTGGCATGCGTCGAGCCGAGCATCTTCTCGACCTCTACGACGTCGTTGTCAACACGAGAACGCGGAAGATTCGCAAGGACTGGGCACTGAAGTTCAAAGACCTGATGCACTGGCCTCACTCCGAGACAATCGTTCGGATCGATGGCCGCGACAAGAAGAGCATCTTGATCCTCCGCGAGGAACTTGGCATCGGATCGGATCGATTCACACACGAGTACGCCTCTGAACTGCTGCGCTCTGCTCACGTCGCAGCAGTGTCAGCGCTGGATCGCTACATGCACGATGCGGTGGTGTGGCGCTCGTGGACGCTGCTCACTCGCAAGGAAGACGACATTCCGAGGAGGATGCGGGAGCTGCCGATTGGGGCGTTGGCAACGCGCAAGGCGATCGACAAGATTCGAGAGGACCCGAAGGCTCGGCCAGGTCAATTTGTCAAAGCCGCCATTCAAGAGCAGCTGCACCGGGAGTACACCTTCCAAGGATCCGGAGGCATTGACAAGGCCGCGGAGCTAATGGGGATAGCGGACTTCTGGCGGAAGGTCAGTGATCGGATGCCAGGATCGTCAACGTCCGGGGAGGTGCAGACACGGCTCAATGCCGCGATCGTGAGACGCAATCAGATCGTTCATGAGGCCGATCTAGTCGTCAAGACGAAGGCCAAGAAGGACACGGTACGGCCAATTGACAGAGATGGCGCGCGGGCGACGGTTGATTGGATGTGCTCATTCGTCAATGCAGTCGAAGAGGTCATTGTTGCTGAGTTCGCTTGACTCCCGAGGACCCGCCCGGATCCGAGGCCCGCAGTACGACTCACGCGCAGAGTGTGCCGTTGCATTGGCGGGTAGGGCCACGGTGCGGTCGCAGGCGGACGTTCGCGGTTGTCCAGTGAGTAGCTGTCGGCCTGAAGGGCGAGGGGTAGGTGTCTCTAGAATGCACGGCATGATCCAAGAGGGGATGATGACGAGTGAGCGAGTTGATGCTGCCTCCGAACTCGGGCGCGCCCGGCGCGGCGCTTGCTCTGCCGAGGGCAGGTCGAGGCGAACCAATCAGAAGGGACTGACGTTTTGAAAGACGCGCAGAAGCCAGATCATGCGAGTCTGGCGACCCTGATAGGGCACCTTCGCGAAGGCCGGTATGTGATCCCGGACTTTCAGCGAGAGTTC
>JANTFM010000483.1 GCA_024763475.1 Acidobacteriota bacterium
AGGGAAACTGGGAGGCGGGGTCGCCGGTGATGCCCAGTACAGTTCGCGTGTCCGTGATCTGGCGCAGCCCACTCCCATCCCAGCCCATCGAGAAAATCTCGTCGAAGTGTTCGTCGTTTGAGCCCGTGAGGTCACCATCGGATTGGAAAGCGATCGTCCCCCCGTTGCCCGACAGGTCTGGCAAGCTGGATCCATAGCCCGCAGGTGTCGAGGTCAACTGAAGCAACGACGAGCCATCCGCTCGGATCGTGAAGACCTCGCCACCGAGGTCCGGATCTCCCCCGAGGGGATCCCCGTCGTGACCGAAGACGATCCGGCTGCCATCATCGCTGATCGCGATCCGCCCGAAGGACCCTGCGGTAAAACTCGTCAGCTGGGCCAAGCCGCTTCCATCCCGCTGGATGACGAAGAGCTGAACCGTCAGGGACGGATTCTGGCCGAGGGGGTCGGTATTGGCGCTGAAGACGATGCGGGTCGCGTCACCACTGATCGCAGCGGACTTCACGCTGCCGCCGTTGACGGCCGTCTCATCGCTCAACTGGGTGAGCCCGCTGCCGTCGTTGCGCATCACGAAGAGTTCGGGGCTCTCGTCATGGTTGGCGCCCGAGAGGTTTGCGGGGCTCACGAAGGCCATCCAGACGCCATCGTCGCTGACCGATGTCGCCACGGCGACACCCCCGGGGTGAGAGTAGAGGGGGCTGGCCGATCCGCTCTGCGCGTCAAAGGACACGAGCTGGAACGCGTGCTCTGCGTTGTCTGCGAAGAGGTCCGCCGAGCTCCCACTCACCACCTGCACACCCGCATCGTCGAGGGCACCGGGGCCGGGGAGCTGCGTCTTGAAGTCCGTCACTTGCGTGACGACCTGGGCAGAGGCGATTGGAAGCGCAGCACCCAGGATCGCAGCTGCGATCCAGAGGACTCTCCTCGATTTCATGTTTTTGCGCAAAGGAATGACTGGCATGATCTTCCACGCTCCCCTTGGCCCGGCACGGGCCATGATAACGACCTCGAGTGAGGCTCCACCTGCCGGGGAATGTACCGCGAGGTGGAAGAGCTGGGAATCTCCTTTATCATGCAAGTTCCGTCATTAAGCGGCTGCAAGCGCCGCGCTGGGGCAATGAGGATGCACCAAGCGCCCCGGTATGGAGAACGCGATGGCCTGGAAGTACTCAAAGAAGACAACCGATCTCTTCATGGATGCGGTGCAGGGCAAGGCCGGTACCCACCTTGGCGAACTCGACGAGCCCGATGGCTTCGGCGAGCATGGCTCGATCGCGTGTGGCGATGCGCTCCGCTTCGCATTCCGCGTCGAGCGAGCCGACGATCCCCATGACGACCGGATCGTCGAGGCGCGCTACTTGACCTTCGGCTGCACCTCGGCGATCGCGGCTTCCGAGGCTCTCTGCGCCCTGATCGAGGACGGCGACTACACGCCGATCAGCGCCCTTGCCATCACCAACAAGGACATCGTCAAGTACCTCGATGGCCTGCCGCCGGAGAAGATCCACTGTTCGGTCATGGGCGCGGAAGCCCTCGAAGCCGCGGTCTTCGACTGGGCTCAGCGCCGCCAGGTTTCACTCCACGACCTGGGCATCGACATCAAGCCCCACGAGGAAGAGGAAGGACGCCTGGTCTGCAAGTGTTTCGGGCTGACCGAGCCTTACATCAGGCGCAAGATCAAGGAGCTCTCCCTGCGCTCGATCCCGGAGATTACGGGGGCGATCAAGGCCGGGGGCGCCTGTGAGTCCTGCCATCACGCTTCCGGAGGCCTGCAGGATCTGCTCGACGAGGCCTGGGGCCGCAAGCCGCTCAGTGCCGGCAAGGAACTGCCGATCTTCTCCCAGTCGCCGGTCTCGACGCCGACCTCCGCACATCAGGCCGGGGAATCGGTGCTCTCGCCCTACCAGTTCGCGAAGAAGGTCGAGCAAATCGTCGACGAGGAGGTCCGTCCGATCCTGCTCGCCGACGGCGGTGACCTCGAGATCGTCGATATCAAAGGCACGCGGATCTACACCCGTATGACCGGTGCCTGCTCGGCCTGCCACGCCTCGACGAACACCCTTCACAACCTGGTCGAGAAAGCGCTCAAGGAAGGCCTCGATGACGGCATCCGGGTCATCGCGGTCTCCTGAGCCCCTTGGTCCCGAGGATCCTGAGATGAAGATGGTCTACGCTGACAACAACGCGACGACCTGCGTGGCTCCGGAGGTCTTCGAAGCCATGGAGCCCTACTTCAAGTCGCAGTACTTCAACCCCAGCTCCATGTACGAGGCGGCCAGGATCGTCGGCGAAGCGCTCGAAGCGGCCCGCAAGACCGTCGCGAAGCACCTGGGAGGAGTCTCGGCCAAGGAGATCCTCTTCACCTCCTGCGCGACCGAGAGCAACAACAGCGCGATCTTCGGTTGCGCCCGCGCCAATCCGGAGCGCCGTCACCTGGTCACCACGGGCGTGGAACACCCCGCCGTCTATGGCGTCTGCCAGGATCTCGAACGAAGGGGATTCGAAGTCAGCTTCGTTCCGGTG
>JANTFM010000484.1 GCA_024763475.1 Acidobacteriota bacterium
TCCGTCGATTGGCGACGGACGGTCACGGCGCTGATGCCGAGGGATGCCGCGATGGTGGCGACGTCGAGGCCCTCCCGATCGCGCAGCAGGAAGACCTCGCGCTCACGCGGACTCAGTTCGCAGAGCGCCTGCCCGAGTCCCTGCTGGAAGTCGCGGGTCTCGAGCGTGCTGGAAGGACTGCTGTGGCTGGCGATACGCGCTTCCTTATCGCCCAGTTGCTCTTCGCGGCGGCGCGGGCTTCGCTGCCTGTGGCTCCTCGCGGCGTTGAGTGTGAGCCGGACGAGCCATGGCTCGACCGGTCGATCCGCGTCGACCCGGGCGAGGCTCCGATAAAAACGGAGGAAGACCTCCTGTGCGACGTCCTCCCCGTCCTCTATCGTTCCGGTGATGCGGCGCGCCAGCGAGAGCACGAGGCGCGCATGCGCGGCGACGAGACGATCGAAGGCCCCGGCATCGTCGGCCTGGGCCCGGAGCACGAGTGTCCGTTCTACGTCCCGGTCCACCACGAAGATCCTCATTCTTCATGCGTCAAACGGAGCCAACAGAAAGGCGACCATAGCGCAGGACGGCGGGGGATCCAAGAGTCCGTGTCGCAGGCGGAGGGGATCGGCCCCCCGATGCGGTCGGTGCCGTGTGCGAGGATCGTCCGTGTCCTGCGCGGAGGGGAGCGGCTATACTCTGCACTCTGCCCGTTGCGCGTGGACCCCCGGATGTCTTGATCAGGCGCTCGCCGTGGAGAGGAGACGACGCTTTGTTTCGGCCCAATGTCTGCCTGCTGTTTGCCGTACCGTTTGCTCTGATCTCGCTCTCGGCGTCCTGCGGCAGCGAGCCTCGGGCCGCGCACAGGAATGTCATCCTGCTGACCATCGACACTCTGCGAGCCGATCACGTCGGGGCGGGAGCCGGTGGACAGACCCTGACGCCTCACATCGATCGTCTTGCGGCGGAAGGCGCGGCGGCGGACTGGGCTCTGGCCCCGATGCCGCGGACGACGCAGTCGGTCGCGAGCATCCTGACCGGCCTCCACCCGCTCCGGCACGGAGCCGACGGCCTGAACATGCCTCTGCGGGCGTCGTGTTCTACGCTCGCAGAGCTGCTGAGTGCTGCCGGCTACGAGAGCGCCGCCATGACGAGTAATTTCGTTCTCCGGCCCGGGATGGGTTTCGAGCAGGGATTCTCGCTCTACTCGAACACCCGGCCGCGTTGGGAGGGCGATTCGGCGCCGATGTTGAGCGAGGAGGCGCTCGCCTGGGTGCGCGGGCGCTCCGCCAGCGACACGCCCTTTTTCCTCTGGGTGCACTACCTCGATCCTCACTGGCCCTACTCTCCCCCGGAGGACTTGGCCCAGGGTCTTGGCGCGGATCCACGACCGGGGCGAGACCTTCGCCTGCGCATGACGAGCGGAGAGCTCAGTGAGGGTGAACTCATCTTCTCCGCTGAGGAGGAACTCGGGGCGTCCGGCGTGCGCAATCTGCAGTCGCTCTACGCCGCCGAGGTGCGGGCCACGGATCGCGCTATCGGGACTCTCGTGGATGGTCTGGCGGAGATCGGCGTTCTCGATGCGTCCGTTCTGCTGCTGACAGCGGATCACGGGGAGTCTCTCGGAGCCCACGACTACTGGTTTGCTCATGGCGAGTACCTCTATGACGACACGCTCCGGGTTCCGCTGCTCGTGCGCGCTCCAGGGCTCATCGCCGCTGGGCAGCGGATCGAGGGAACGGTGCGTCTTGAAGATGTGCTGCCAACGATCTGCGATCTGACCGGTGTGGAACTACCCCAGGGACTCGACGGAATGAGCCTGGCTTCCTGGTTGCGTGGCGGGCGTGATGGGGGCCCCGGCGCGCGAGATACCGTTCATCTGACGGACCACCGGCTCGTGCGGCCCGAGAATCCTCGCCGCCCCGTGGGGGGACGTGACGGGCGTTGGTGGGCCCTGGCAGACGGGGAACACAAGCTGATCCAGATCCCGCTCCCCAATGGCGGTTTCGAGGAGGAACTCTATGCCGTGCAAGCGGATCCCGGTGAGCAACACAACCTCGCTGGCGAGTCCGGGAACCTGACCGGGGAGTTGCGCGGGCGTCTTGCCGCGGCACGGCAGGCGCTTCTCGCGGCGTACGCAGCGATTGAGAGTGAGGCGTCTCCTGAGGAGAGCGGGGAGTCCAGGAAGATCCTGGAGAGCCTCGGCTACGTCGGTTCCCTGGGGGCTGATACGACCGGCGGGTCTCGAGGAGCGCCGCCGGTCGAAGCTCTCGAGAGTCCACCCTTCAGGCTGGTTGCGACCGAGGATCGCGCTGAGAATGAGACGAGTCATCGATGAGTGGGATCAACGCGCAGCAGGAGTCTCTTCGCCAGCGTTTCTCGGTTTTTATCGAGAGGAACGAGACGCGGGATTGGAGCCTGGAGACGATCCTCCTGACCCTTGCGGGCATCATCGCGATCCGCAACCTCCTCGAGATCGCTGTCGCGGGAAACCCGATCTTCAATTCGCTCGCAGCCTTCGTGCACTACCCGCTCGCGTACCTT